>CAZVXB010000001.1:0-35043 GCA_964630965.1 Candidatus Woesearchaeota archaeon
GCACTAAGCCACTGCCACCTCAAGGCAGCCCGTTTGACCGCTCCGGCATCCCCGCTTGTTTCTTTACGAGAGTGATTTCTCGAATGCCTCAACGTTTTCGCCGAGTGCGCGGATGGCCTTGAGTAGTATGTCTTTCGCCGTCATTTGACCAAATGACTCCACTAAGAGGATGATTTCATCTGCATCGTGCAGAGCGTCGGGATCAGCTTTAACTATTTCATCAGCAACGGATTCGTTAATATCGCACAACCAACCGTCTTTTGTTTTCTCAGGTTTAATAACGCCACGAGAGGATTCAACAAGAGTTTGAACGCGAGCATTCTTAGAGTTAACAAGAGTTAAATGACGATAGAAACACAAACCGGGTGTATATTTCTCATGAACGCTTCCACGTCCGACGCGAGCTGTTCCTACAAATTCAAGCTCTTGATCTTTTTCAAGAAGTACTAAAGGGGTTTGTGGATAAACGGGCGTAGCTCCTCCTTTGAGGTCACTTGCAAATACAGTACATGGTCCTGTCTTAGATAACTTCAATTCAACTTCAGTCTTTTCATTAATAGAACCTTCATTCTTTAAAGGAACAAGACCAATACGGTGTGCAAGCATCTCGTCGTAAAGGGCAGAGTCGTTTTTGTAAATCTCCACTTCGTCAATTCCCAAGATAGGAATTTCAGTTATACTTCGTCTAATCGCATTTGCCAGTGTTTCATTTGCAGGCATACGAAGAGCAAGTTTTTCAGGAGTATTGGTAACGATTTCCATGTCGACTGGATGAAAAAGAGTCTTTTAAACTCTTCTGCCTCGCTTCCCTCCTTTCTTCTTAGGACCACCACGAGGAACTCGTGTCGTGTCTACAATGCTAATTATCTTGAAACCTTCTTTGGTAAGCGTCTTAACGGCCGCATGAGCTCCAGGACCCATACCTGCAGAGTTAGTCTGGGCGCGAGTTCTAATATAAAGGCTCGTGATTCCAACATCTCGTGCTCGTTCAGCAACTTTCTTAGCGGCAAACATAGCAGTAGTCGGATTAGCTTTAAGACGACTGTGTTTAGTGACCATTCCTCCGCTCACGCGAGAGATAGTGTTTCCCGCAAGATCGGTAATATGAATAAGCGTGTTGTTGAATGTGCTATAAATATAAACGATTCCCATGCGTTCATCACGTTCAGGTATAACGGGGGCTTCTTCTTTCACTTCAACCTTCTTCTCAACATTCTCTTCACTCATCTGATGAAACCTCCTCAACATTCTCTTCACGAGCTTTAGCCATTACAACAGGGTGTTTAACCACAATCTGACTCTCTTCACTTACAGGAACAAGATAACCAGGTGTGCTTACAATTCCGCCATCTATCTTAACACGCTTATGTGCGACCATCTGACGGGCCTCAAGAGCAGTACGCGCAAGACCTCTCTGAACAAGTACGCTCGTTAATCGACGCTGGAGTAAATCTTCCTTCGTAAGAGCTAAAACGTCCGAGATAGTCGATGCATTGAGTCCAATCGCAATCAACTTTCTGAAAAATCTATTTTGTTCATCAGTTGAAGCAGTAATAAGGCTCTTTGCTCGAGTTCTGAAGTAACGTACCTTCGCTTCCGTTTTCCAAATCTCTCGCTTATTTTTGAGAGCATATTTTTCAACAAGTTTGTTCTCTTCTCCAATACGAACGCTATCGTACAACTTTCGAGGTCGAGAATAATTTTTATGCTTTCGTATCATCTTTTCTTCTTACCCCCACAAGTCCGCCTCTCTTTCTAAAGTGGCTTCGCGTACGCTGACCGCGCACTGGAAGTCCTTGAGAATGACGTAGTCCTCGATAGCTCTTAATTTTCTTAAGGCGCTTAATATCAAATTCTTTTTGAATATCTAAGTTGTTGGTAAGAAGGTGCTTGTCTGCTCCCGTTTCAGGGTCATTTCTTCGGTTCTTCAAAAACGAAGGAAGCTCGATGGCATGAAGGTGTTTTTCGATTTGTGCAATACTTTCTTTTGACATATCTTTAACGCGCATTCTCTTGTCAAGACCAAGTTGGATGCAAAGCGCATTAGCTACTGCCCATGAGATTCCTTTAATTCGAGTAAGGCCTACATAAATGCTCTTGCTACCTGGCATGTCCTGCCCATAAATACGTACAAGTACTTCACCAAGATCTTCCTGTTGTGGAGGACGTTTCTTGGTTTCTGTCTTCTCTGCTTTCTCTGTCTTCTGTGTTTTTGTTTCCATGTTACCAAACAAATAACGCTTGACGTTGCATTTCCGTTATCTCTTCGTACAATCGTTTTTCGATTGCCTTTCGAGCATCAGGGACGCTTGCCACGCGTTGTTTTATATCCTCAAAAGAAGTGAAGGGTTTTTCTTCACGCGCCTTAAGGATCTCGTGTGTATGTTTCTTTCCAAATCCGGGTAAGAGTTCGAGACGATGGAGGCGCGTGTTAATCGCTTGCGCGGTATTGAAGAATTCTACGAATTCTTTTTCACGCTCCCCGACAACGGTGGCTATAAACTCTTGGAGTCGGATCTTTGCTTGCTCAGTAAGCTTCTCTTTGGGAAGCCTACCCATGATGAAATGTACTTTATCTCGCTTATCTGGGCCTATATAAATCCTTTCATGTGCCACAAAGGTTGTACCACGAACAGGGGCCAGTTGTAAAAGAGTAAGATGTTTTTCACCAATAGCCTGGACTACCGGCTGCATCTTTCCTTCAAGCGGATACCCATAGGGAAGGTAATCTAGTACAATTGCATAATCGTCTTTCTTGGCCATTTCTAATAATTTTTAACGACATCGAGTATCGCATTGACCTCCGATTCATCAAGGGAAACATCACTAAATATTTTGTGCACTTCTTCTGCATCTCGAGGGAGAAAGTCCACTACTTTGACTATATGTTCTTCTTTTATTTTAATGCTATTAAGTGCCTTCATGGCTTCGCTAAGCTCCAAGGCCTTATCTAGAGAAAGTTTACAGTATTCTTTAAGATACTCGTGAATAGGTTGTTTTTCCTCTGCGTTTTCAACTCGGGCCCGTACTTCCGCAAGTGTCAATGGCTTCATTGAGAGTATCATGAATTGATCACCTTTTTCAAATTAATAGGATGTACAATAATCTTCTTAGGCATGTTAAGGTCGTTTACTTGGACAATATAAGAGAATCCTCTTTTTCCAACAATAACTCCCGTTCTTCCTTGCATACGGAAAGGAAAATATGCGACGGTGCCTCTCTCTTTAACGAGTGCTACACGGTCTCCATTATCAAATGTCTGAAAGTATCGACTAAGAGCTATTTTTCCTCTATTACGCAAAGCACGTTGAGATGACATGATAGTACCTAGAAAAGCAGTTTAAAAAACTTTCTAAGAAGAAACAGAGCCCTGATAGAGGTTCCCCTTCGATTTAGCCCCATTCATATTGGCTCTAATAGTCTGAAACATTTTATCTCCCCAAATGCCGTGCCCACATCGGTCGCATACCTCAAATGCCTCTTCTTCAGCAATTTCTGCCTTACAAAATCCACATCTTTTCACCATCTTTATATGTCCGTTCTATTATCAGTTCCCTATTTAAAGTTTTATGTAATTTACTCGTATCGAAGAGCATCTACAGTCTTAAGGCCACTTGCTTGCCACGAAGGTATCAAACCTGAAAGGGCTCCAATGCAGAAACTAAATAACAAGCAACCAACCACAAGCCAGAGAGGGAGTGCTGCTTGAAGCAAGGTTACTCCGAAAAGAGTTATTACAATAAATTCAATCCCCTTGCTAATTCCTATTCCTAATATCACGCCCACAATCCCTCCCACAAGACCCAACAACCCTGATTCAATCAAAAATATAGTCAATATATCTCGATTGCGTGCACCAATCGCTTTCATAATACCAATCTCTCGTGTACGCTCAAGTACTGAAGTGTACATAGTATTCGTGATACCAATCCCTCCCACAAGAAGAGAAATCGCCGCAATGCCAAGCAAGAAACCGGTTATGATGGACAACACGCTTCCAAAAGTAGCAGTTAATTCTTCAGGAGTGAGAATAGTAAAGTCTTGCGTTTTTTCGTCGACATTACGGAACGTGCGAAGCTTGCGTTCAACTCGAGAGGCAACCTCTTCAACACTAGAGCTATGGTCTGCCTGAACTACAATCATATCAACACGACTAGTGATATTTGTAAGGGCTCGAATATCTTCGATAGACATGAGGATAGTACGGTCATCGCCAGGATTTCCAAGTGGTTGAAGGATAGTTCGTACACGAAACTCTTGCCCATTAATCTTTATTTTATCATTCGCATGTACGGGAACATCAAAAAGGGCCCTATATTTGAACTGACTCCCCAACATAACTTCTCTTTGATCTCCTTCTTCCAAGAATCGCCCCTCATCTATCTTATAAGCTCCGTTCTCGAGGAAAAGATCTCCCGTATCAAGAGGGTAACCTGCCGACGTTAAAAACCGTTTTTGATTTTTGAATTCAACTTCAACTGAACTTGCAGTCCAGTAGCTCACATCTTGTACTCCCACTACTTTCTCAATGGCTTCAACATCATCAAGACTTAAACTAACTGCACCCCCTGTTCCAGGTCCTGCGAGTTGTCCTCTGGGTTGAATAAAAAATTTATCTCCGCCTAAAAGTCTAAACTGTTCTTGAACTGCTTCTTGCAAACCTATAGATAAACTCACAAGTGTAAAGATGGTCGCAATTGAAATGAAAATACCTAACATAGTCAACCAACTTCGAACACCCCGACGTGCAAGCGTTCTCATGGCCATTGTGAAATAATCGCTAATCATGAGCGCAGGGCCTTCACGGTATTAAGTCGTGATGCTTGTAATGCAGGTAACGCTCCTGAAATAAGTCCAATGGTACAGGAGAAGACAACTGCACCTATAACGAGAAGAGGGGAAAATCCGACAGTGAGTTCAATTCCTCCAAGTGCCTGCCCGGCAATAGTGGAGGCGGCAAACGCTAACCCTAATCCGACAGTAGCTCCCACAATCCCTCCTACAAGACCCAACAACCCTGATTCAATCAAAAATATAGTCAATATATCTCGATTGCGTGCACCAATCGCTTTCATAATACCAATCTCTCGTGTACGCTCAAGTACTGAAGTGTACATAGTATTCGTGATACCAATCCCTCCCACAAGAAGAGAAATCGCCGCAATGCCCGTTACAATTGCATTAATAACAATAAGAACGGTGTTAACACCCTGAAGTGCTTGAATGGGAGTCTCAACCGAGAAGTCTTCTTCACCAAGGTCCTGTTTACGATCTTTGCGCAAAGCTCGTTCAATCGATTCTGCCGTTTCAGTTACTCTATCCTTATCAGAGACCTTAACTGCAATGAGGTCTATTTCATCATCAAGATCTAGAATGTCTCGCATATCTTCTTCACTCATGAAGATAGCACTATTAATTTGAAAAGAACCGGCCTTATCTAAAAACCCAATAACTTCGAAAGGTCTATCTTGAATAGTTAACGTTGTTCCAACGCGAATTGGTTTATCAAAATCATCACTATCTGCAAAGTCATCTCCTAAAAGAATTTTACCGCGGTCAGAGTCTTCTATAAATCTTCCTTCTGCAACTCCAATGGTAAATGTCTCATATACGGCATCAATGTCTTCTTGCTTTTTAGGGAGGCTTACCAAATACTCATAGTCTGCAACATCGTTATATTCAACTTCTCCAACTCGAATAAGGCGAGGAATAGCACTTTCAACATTAGGTACGGAAGCAACAAGTTCAAGATCATGTTCTCCCAGAGAACGTATGGCTGTGCTTCCCGGAGGCCCGAATCCAGTTCCTACGTTCGTTATAACGAGTCTATCGGGGCCGATAGAAGCAAACTGCCCCGTTACGGCTTCTTGGAGTCCCTGTGCCAAAGAAATAAGAGAGACAACAGCAGCTATGCCAATGAAAATACCTAACATAGTCAACCAACTTCGAACACCTCGGTGTCTAACATTAGAAAATGCAAGCACCACTAAATCAGATAGCATCGCTAGGAGGCGGCACTCAGACGGGACTTGCGTCGCTTGCGTATCATGCGCCAGACAATCCAAATAACTATGATGAGAACTACTGCTCCAACATAAAAGGGAATATAACTTTGCGTAATAATTCCTCGCTCAATTGCTTCTTCACGGGTATACGCTCGAACAGGCAATCGAATTTCTTCTGTCTGTCGTTGGTTGTCAAGGTCTCGATAACTCACCGTTGCAACAAGCGTTGATCGCTCACGAGTGTAAAGAACATCAAACGTAGCAGTCTCAAAATCATCAGAATCAACAGTTCCAATATACACTTCTTCATCAGATAACAATGTCATTCCTTCACTCGCAACGCTAACGGAGACAAACCGAGCATCAGCAAGACCATCATTGATAATTTTCAATGTCAACGTATCTTTTCCCCCTACAACAGCACTCACAGGTTCAACAGTTGCCCGTAGCTCTGGCGAACCACCAACATGAACTCCAATAGCTCCCTTGCGCACGGTTCGTTCACCATTGAGAATGTAGCTTATTTCATAGGGGAGCTGATAATCTCCAGGTTTAACATCGTACGAAGGTTTGATTATGAATGAGAAATCTTCATCTCGTCCGTCACGTAGTTCATCTGTGCTTTCTTCAGAACCGCCAACCGCGATGAATGAGGTACCCGAAAGGACAAAACCAAATGAGAGATCTTCCACATCTTCGTCAAGAGTGTTTTTTATGGTGACCACTACCGAGCTCTCTTTTCCAGGTGCAAGCGCAGGAGCATGTACACTTTGAATAACTACTGCTGAAACTAAGGGGCTGGCAACTAAGAGTAAAAATACCAATGCAATACTTACTAAATTCTTCATAATCGTTCCGACCATTTTACCTTTAAAAACGTTTCTATTTGTAACTGTCTAGTTAATACAATTAAACTTTTTTCCACACAGAACCGACCTTTTTAGTCACTTTCTCAATTCGTCCATCCTTGACCCAGTAAATAGTTCGAGCATGAGCCAGGGCTTTTTCAGGGTCGTGAGTAACCATGATAATCGTTGTCCCCTTTCGGTTAAGTTCTTCAAGAAAGCCCATGACTTCTTCTCCTGTTTGCGTGTCAAGATTGCCTGTGGGCTCGTCTGCAAGTATTACTTCCGGGTTATTGGCTAATGAACGTGCAATGGCCACACGTTGTTGTTGGCCTCCCGAAAGTTGATTGGGATAGTGATCCATTCGGTCTCCTAGTTTAACCAATGTCAGAAGCTCTTCCGCCCGTTTCTCTCGATGCTCTCTATCAATATCCTGGAAAAGGAGAGGGAGCATAATATTTTCTTTTGCCGTTAAATTAGGGATAAGATTGAAACTTTGAAAAATGAATCCTATTTTCTTCCCGCGTAACTGGGCGACTTCCGATTCCGAAAAGTGTGATATATCTCTTCCGCTTAATTTTATAGATCCCTTCGTAGGAACGTCCAGGCTTCCCACGAGATTCATGGCGGTTGACTTGCCTGACCCCGAAGGCCCCATAATTGCAATAAAATCTCCTCGTTCAATAGTAATTGAGACTCCGTCTAATGCCTTTACAAGAGACTCTCCCATTTGGTAGTATTTTGCAACATGTTCCAATTCTATGATTCGTTCCATCTATACGCGCCCCCATGATGATTTAAGAAGGTTTCGTTTGGTCCTAAGCAAATATTTAAAAACCGCCCGTTCAGCATATCCGTATGATTATACCTGTTCGATGCTTCTCATGTGGAAGGCCTATTGCTCATTTGTGGGATTCATACAAGTCTCGCGTTGCCAATGGTGAAGACCCTGCTCGTGTACTTGACGATATCGGGCTTGACCGTTACTGCTGCCGCGCAGCACTATTAGGAAATGCAGAACTATTGCCTAAGATTACTAAGTTCAAGAAATTCTAGTTTTAGTCTTATACCCACATTTTAGACAGGTTGTAATTTTATGCGTTTTTGTAACACGTATCGTTCCGTTCCTTAACGAAGAAAAACATCTCTTACAAAATAGCGCCCGTTTACCTCCGAGTCTAATTTTATGTTTCATCGCAAGCCTCCGTATCTTTCTAACTTCCTCTGAAGAAAATGTTTTGCGTGTAAAAAAAGAATCTATTTTCTCTTTAGCTGTTGATTTTGATTCCACAGAATCCTATAATAAAGGTCTTAAAATAGGTTGTGTTATGGGAAGTGGATTTTTTCTTCAACCATCCTACTTAAATCGCTAAGATCTGCAGAACAACGCTCAAGTTCCTCAAGCGAACGTCCTCGCAATCTGTCTATTTTTCTCTTGAGTTGACGATGTGTTAATCTCGAAGCTAGATTGGGCCTTCCATTTATTTGGTCTTGACCAACAGGTTTTCCTATTTTTTCGGAGTTCGCCTTAAGGTCCATATTATCATCGATTAACTGATACGCCACTCCAAACGCACGACCAAATATACCCAGTCTGCGAAGATCTTCTTCGCTCGCATTGCCAAGTCTCCCACCAATTTGGGCGCTCGCGGCAAGAAGAGAACCGGTTTTTCCTTCATACATCTTTCCATGTTCTCTCAAGGTTAGTTTCCTCTTCTTCATTCCTAAATCGTCACATTGTCCTCTAACGAGCTGTTTCGAAGCCTCACGCAATCGTTCCGTTATGTATGCTTTTTGAGCCTCACTTGCATTACTATTAGCCACTAATTCTGGCGCATAGGTTCCTGATAAAAGGACAGCAACCATCTCTGCTAATGAAACTCCTCTTTTCTGCGATTCTATTTCATTTCCTGGAACCTCATACTCTTTAGAGGCCCAATTCCAACAAGAGGCTCTTCCGTGTCGCAATCCTGAATTATCCATTGAAGGCATGTCGTCTAGAATTAAGGTGGCTCTATGAAGTACTTCAACTGCTACAGCATGGGGGATAATGTCTACAGAAGCTCCATACGCATGGGCTATTTGGTATACTAAAAGGGGACGAGAAAGACTCCCCACATGGTTTGCCATGACATAATTCATAGCATTTGCTTCGGGATTCCCATTCTTTGGAAATTTCTTATCAATAAAATCCCACAATTGCTTTGTAGCAACTTCAATTTCTAATGGTTTCATAAAAAACGCCACAATTGGCGATATAAAAACATGCCGGTAGTGAGTATAAAGAAGACAGCATCCGTGTTTCGCCTCTGTTCGGAGACTAACGCGCCGGACGCAATCGGCTTAACTTCTGTGTTCGGAAAGGGAACAGGTGTGGCCCGATTGCTGTGGCCGTCTTCATAATCTCTGCCACACATGTCTTTAAAAAGATTTCGTTAGCTCTTAAAATAATGTCGTACAATGCATTGGCCGTTTCAGGTGACCCTTGTTCCGGAAAGACAGAACTAATCAAACGACTCGTAGAACGTCTTGGCTGGGAAGCAGGTTCTATAGGAGGCATGTTTAGGGCAACGTTTGAATCCTGGAAAGAGACTACTCCTCTAAGAAGCCAGTCTGAAAATGATTTCGATTATTGGTGGGCTCATACGGTATCTAATGAAATTATCAGAAAGGTAAACCTCGATGCAACAGACCGATTAGTAAAGGGAAACTATATTTTAGACTCAAGATATGCGATTCAAAACGTCAAAGGGCTCTCAAACGTAGCAGTCATCTATTTAACGGCCCCTCTAGAAGTTAGAGCTCAACGCGCCATAGATTCGGGCCGATATCCTGGTATTTCTCTACACGGTGCCGGAGGGGTAATGGAAATACTCCATCGAAGATCACAAGAGGAATATAGAAGAGGGTTTGAACTCTATGGCTTTGATTATCGAGATCTAAGAAATTATGATATCATCCTTAACACGGGCAGACTAACTATTGAACAAGAACATGCCCAAGTCTGCACACTCTTAAACCAAAGAGTTAAGTAACAAGAATCATTTTACAAAAAATGGGTGTAAAAGAATGGTCGTGATTGCAATATCGGGACAGCCCGGCGCTGGAAGTACAACAACGGCCCGTTTACTTGCTGAACGCATGAAACTTAATTATTTCAGTCCGGGAAGGGTGTTCAAAGACTTGGGAAAAGGAACAGCACACGAGCAATTTTACTATGATGAATTCAAGGCTCGATGCGATCGCCTCGGTCTCGTTATTCCTTCTCTATCGGCATCCAATGATACCTCGGGCACTGTCGATCTTTGGAATACTTCCTTTGGAAAGGATCCTAGACTCCATAAAATTATAGATGATTTACAAAAATCAATAGCACGTAAGGGAAATGTCGTTCTTGATGGGAAACTTTCATTACACATGATTCGTGAAGCCAATCTAAGAGTGTGGCTCAAGGCTTCTCGACAAAAAAGAGCTCAACGCGTATACGAGCGAGACGCCATCCCTCTGATTGACGCAGAAAAGCTTCTTCATAAACGTGAAAGTATAGAACGAGAAGAATGGAAGGCCATGTACGGCATAGATTATTGGATGCAAGAAGTGTTAGCAAATAAAGTTATAGATACGACTAACAAATCTCCTTCTCAAGTTGCGCTCGAAATAGAACAAGGATTACTCTAACTTACGGGCTTCTAAGTCGAAGAGAAACCCAATACACATATCCTAAGAGTATCGACAAAAGTGTTGAACCAATAAGCACCCACACGAGCAAGGTCGTGTGCAGTTTAAAGAAAGCGTCAGAAAGTGCCGGTATACCGAATATCGCTCCAATGGTTCCTGGAACCGAGACTACGATGCTTGTAATAGTTAGGAACGTAGTAATCACCGTCAATCGTCGCATAGTCACGTTCAGTTCGCGATTTGACTTCATTTCGTATTTTGTTCGTAGAGAGGCAATACGATAAATATGGCTACGACAACGTTCGAGCCAATAGCGGGTCTCCCCGCTTAGAAGTTCATAATCAAACCCTATAAGTTCAACGTCAAAACTTTTCACACTTCGCTCTTTAAGAAGAATAATTAATTGTACAAGTTCTTCAAATCTATCGGTTAGTCTTCGCAAATCACGGCCAGATGTTTCTATATGGTCAAGAACAGGGTTCAAATCAAGATCGTTCATACGATTACGGATACGTTCAAACTCGTGCGAATAATTACGTAAGACTGATTTGAGGAAAGTGAATGCGAGAGCTGTGCTTTCTCCATAGGGTTTCTTCAATATAGTCTTGAATTCTCTTGTTCCTCGCTCAAAAGAACCATCGCTAAACGCAAGTGCATTTCTCTTTGAGAGTACCACAATCGCTCTGCCCAAAGGGTTGTTGTAGAGGGGAACGCTAATGAGCGTGTAACTTGCCCGGTGATCAAACAAAGGAAAGTCGAGTTTACTAAGGGCATCAATATCAATAACGAGTCGTAATTGTGCAACTCTTTGTTTGAAATTATCCAAGTTATTAAAAAATTCAATCATACGTTCAAGGTAAAAATCTGATTTATAACAATTTGTATTCTCCGCGAATAATAACCTTTAAAACAGGCTTGAAGCTTCCAATAATGCGTGGGCGTGCCGGAGCGGTCAAACGGGTCGGTCTCAAGAGCCGATAGCTTAGTGCTTTCAGAGGTTCGAATCCTCTCGCCCACACTTGCCCTCGTAGCTCAGCCCGGATAGAGCAATGGGGTCCTAACCCGGAGGTCGAAGGTTCAAATCCTTCCGAGGGCGGTTCCCATAAAGTTTAAAATACATTCTCAACAGCTCCTTACATGCGCGGTTAGTTTAATGGCAAAATAGCTGGTTTCCAACCAGCGGTCACGGGTTCGATTCCCGTACCGCGCATCCTAAATACTACGTCAAGAATAACTTTAAAAGTGCTCTTTCTCCTTTACCTTTATGTCTGAAACAACCCAATTACACGCGGGTAAAAATTGGTATGATAAGTCATACAAGTATCTCTTGATTATTCCTGCCTTGCTTTTAATTTTCTCAGTAATCTATCTCTACAATTTCTACGGAGAAAACGGAGACATAATAAAAAAAGACGTTTCTCTCACGGGAGGAACAAGTATCACGGTGTTAGATAATCGAGATGTTTTATTCGTAGAATCCTCTCTAAAAGAGAAATTCCCTGATGTCGATGTGCGTTCCTTAGCCGATTTTCAAACAGGAGCTCAACGAGGGTTCTATGTTGAAACTGCAGCCCCTGTTGAAGAAGTTAGAGCAGAGTTGGAATCTCTCCTAGGTTACAATCTCACCTCGGAAAATGCCTCCATAGAATTTACCGGGGCAGCGCTTTCTTCCAGTTTCTATCAACAGTTAAGATTAGCCCTTATCTTTGCATTCGTTCTTATGGGGATTGTTGTATTCCTCATATTCAGGACCACAGTTCCAAGTCTCGCCGTTATAGTCGCCGCTCTTGCAGATATAATAATGACAATAGTTACTATAAATCTCTTGGGAGTAAATGTTTCAACCGCTGGAATCGTAGCTCTTCTTATGCTCATAGGGTTCTCGGTTGATACCGATATTTTGTTAACCTCAAGGGTTATCAAAAATTCCGAGGGAAGCATAAATCGTAGAATTTACGGTGCGTTTAAGACAGGGATGTTTATGACACTTACAGCTATCGCGGCTGTCGGAGTAAGCCTTTGGTCTATCGGAACTTACTCTGAGACATTACATCAGACCTTTCTCATTCTCCTCATCGGGCTCGGGTACGATATTTTCAATACCTGGGTTACGAACGCCTCTCTTTTGAAATGGTATGCGGAGGTAAAACGACTATAATGGCACGTATAGGGTGGAGAGTTTGGATCCTCATTATCGCATTGGTTCTTTCAATTTTAGCCCTCGGCCCGTCCTTTAAATCGGGAATTGTAGTAAAATCTGTTGAAAAAGATTCTCCTGCCTTCTTTGAAGGCATGCGAGAAGGAGAAGTTATTTCATCGATAAATGGTGTTCCTATTAAAACGCTCGAAGATTACAGAAATGCTACTCTCGGATTAGTTCCTCGAGCTGAACCTATAAAAGTAGAAATAGTGACAGACAGTACCTCTCACATTTTCTTTACCAATTCTTCTCTAGGATTCACTGTTCAACCCGCACAGAAAACAAATCTTAAATCAGGTCTAGACATTCAGGGAGGTGCTCGAGCCTTAGTTAAACCAGCACAGGAAATAACTGATGCTCAACTTAACGATTTGATTGCAGTAAGCAACAACCGATTCAACGTCTTCGGAATATCAGATGTCAAAATCAGAGCTGTAAGGGACCTACAAGGAGACAAATTCATGCTCATAGAGGTTGCAGGTGCAACTCCCACTGATCTTGAAAATCTTGTTGCCCAACAGGGCAAGTTTGAAGCTCGTATTGGAAACACGACTGTTTTCACAGGAGGTAATGAAGATATCACCTCTGTTTGTCGTAACGACGCAACATGTGCGGGAGTAACTGGTTGTTTCCCTGACCAGACAGGAACGTATCTCTGTAACTTTGCATTTACTCTTTATCTCAGCGAAGAAGCGGCGAAGCGTCACGCTCAAATTACAGACGAAATTGAAGTTGATTATACGACGGGAGGAAGGTATCTCAAGGGGAACCTTACTTTGATATTGGACGATAAAATAGTCGATACCCTCCTCATAAGTAAGGACCTCAAAGGGCGTGAGACGACTCAAATTTCTATCCAAGGTTCAGGCACAGGTGTAACCCAAGAAGAAGCCCTTAAAAACGCGCAAGAATCCATGCACACGCTTCAAACGGTTCTTATAACGGGAAGCTTGCCTTACAAATTAGAGATTGTAAAACTAGACACCATATCTCCTATCCTCGGGTCAGAATTCACTAAAAGGCTCCTTATAACAGGGTTCCTTGCCATCGCGGCTGTTTCTCTACTGGTATTTATCAGATATAGAAAGCTAAAAGAATCACTTGCTGTACTCTTTACTTCCTTTTCAGAAGTCATTATAATTTTGGGGGTTGCTGCATTGATAGGGTGGAATCTTGATCTTCCTTCTATCGCAGGTATTCTCGCTACAATCGGTACGGGCGTAGACCAACAAATCGTGATTCTCGATGAAGCCCGTAGAGAACGCCTGCTTTCTTTGAAAGAAAAGATGAAGCGAGCACTCTTCATAGTTTTCTCAGCATATGCAACTTCCGTTGTTTCACTTCTTCCTCTCTATTGGGCAGGAGCAGGATTGTTCAAAGGGTTTGCAGTAACAACGATTATTGGAATAACTGCAGGAGTCCTCATAAGTCGACCTGCATTTGCTGAGATGATTAAGAAGATAGAGGAGAACTAAATTTCTTTTTTAGGATGCCATCAACAATATCCTTAGCAAACGCTAAACTAGAAGTCATTCCGGGTGAAACTGCGTTAAGAACATGGGTCTCTCGTTCACAATGACACACAACCATATCATTAACTAGATTTCCCTGTGAATCGACAAGCTGTGCACGTATACCTGCCCTATAGGGTTGTATCTTCTCCGTTTTTATTTCTACACTTGTTAAATCGTTAATTTCTCTCAAGAATGCTGATTGCAAAAGCGTAGTCCTCAGATTTTGAGTTGCCTGGTGTATAAATTCTCGTTTAGTCGCCATTTTCCAGAATCCCTTACGCATAACCATATCATACATATCTCTCAAATGCAGTTCTGATTTGTATGATTCTCTTCCAAGTGCAAGAGCCGCATTGGGGCCAGCAAGGCTAAGTCCTCCAGTCGTCGGAGTGAGATGAACTCCAAGAAAAGGGAAACGAGGATCAGGGGGAGAATAAACCATCGTTTTAAGCGGAAACTCTCGTAGTTCCCAATAGGACCCCTTAAAGGGCACGATAAAAAAATCTAACCCTATTCCCCTACTATGGGCAATTCTATCTGCACTCAATCCTCCACAATTAATAAGATGTGAATAACCAATCGCATTTTCTCGAGTTACAACCTCCGCATCCGTTACAGCTTCAATTTTCTTTCCAAATTGAAATTGTGCCCCGTACGATTTAGCATCCCCAATAATACTCTCCAAGAGGGCAGTACTATCTACAATCGCCCCCGTTCGAGAATAAATGCCTTTTTGAGCCAAAGAGGTGCAAGAGGGCTCAATAGAAATTATGTCTTCCTTCCCAAGGAGATGCATGTCTTGGACCCCTAATTTTTTTCCCATATCCCAAACTCGAGATAGTCGTTCATTTTCAGTATCATCACGTGCAATTACAAGGGTACCGCATTGTCTAAATGGGATGTTCTTATCCAGACAATACTGGCGTAAAAGTCTGCTTCCTTCCAAGCAATATTTTGCCTTGAGTGAATCAGGTTTGTGATTGATACCTGAATGAATTACTCCACTATTTCTTCCACTCGCGTGCATTCCTGCCGCGGGTTCTTTATCAAGAACAATGGTCTCAATATTTCGCAACGCAAGTTCGCGGGCAATAGTCGCCCCTATAATCCCTGCACCGATAACCACATAAGGTTTAACCATAAAAGAGCCAACTCCTCTAGTTTTTAAAGATAACCCATAAAACTTTATAAACCAGGAGGAGCCCCCCTATTTATGGTAAACGGATTAGATCAGAAAACAGGTCAAAATATCGTAGTGACCGGGGGAGCAGGTTACCTTGGTTCAATACTTGTCCCTCAATTACTCGAAGAAGGCCATAAGGTGCACGTTATAGATACCTTCTACTTTGGGAAGAATACTCTTTCTCCCCACCCCAACCTTACACTTACAGAGCTAGACGTAGCTCATCATGAAAATATTCCTCACTTATTCAAAGGAGTAGATGCCATTGTTCACCTTTCTGGTATGTCTAATGATCCTTCAGGTGACCTCGACCCTAATTTAACCATTCAAACTAACTTTCTTGCAACTATGTCTCTTGCTCGGAGAGCCAAAACAGAAGGAGTTAAGCGATTTGTTTTTATCTCTTCCTGCAGTGTTTACGGTGCAAGTGGAAGTAGCTTTCTCGATGAACAATCAGAAGTTGGTCCCGTCACACTCTATGCCCTTTCAAAGCTTAATTGTGAAAGCCAATTAATACCTCTCGCGGATTCAAAATTTGTAGTTACCGTGTTACGATTTGCCACCCTCTTCGGCTATTCTCCCCGTATGCGGTTCGACTTAGCAGTTAATGTAATGGCCAAGCGAGCGCTTGAAGGTAAGAGCATTCTTCTCTTCGGAGATGGTATGCAGTACCGCCCTTTCTTACACGTAAAAGATGCCTCCCGAGCAATAAGAACAGTTCTCAAGGAAGATCCAAGTATTACCAACAAACAAATATTCAATGTAGGTAATAGCAAACTTAATTTTATGATAAAAGACCTTGTTCCCCTCATTCAATCGTACTTTAAGGATTCAAAAATAGAGAGGGTCGAGAACAACAAAGACAATCGTTCTTACAGGGTAAGCTTCAAGAAATTTGAAAGAATTTGCAACTTCCAAGCAGAGAACGGAATTGAAGATGGTCTGAAAGAAATTCAAGAAGCTTTCCAATCAGGAAAATTAAAGAATATGGATGATTATAACTATTACAACCTTGAAGTTATGAAAAGACTGATTAAAGAGCCCATTGTCGAATATAGTATCGCCTCGAGTCCGCGCTGGACGATTGTCTCGGGAGATTCTAATTAAGGTCTTAAAATAGATTTATAAAACGCCCTATCCACGAGCACCCATATGCCAAAGAAACCAAAGGTAATTGGGGTCATCCTTGCTTACAATGTAGCACGTATGTTGCCTCGTGCAATTGAACGTATTCCTCGAGGAGTCCTCGACGACCTGATTGTCATGGACGATGGATCTAAGGATGGAACCTTCGAGGTTGCCAAAAAACTCGGCCTTAAGGTATTTCGACATGTCCCTAACCGAGGTTATGGAGGAAATCTTAAAGCAGGCCTCAAGAAAGCCTTAGAAATGGGTGCAGATTATATAGTAGAAATTCACGGAGACGGTGCCCAGTTTAATCCTATTTCTATTAAGTATGCAATGCCGTTCATGAACGAAGGAGAGGCTCAATTAATTCTCGGTTCTCGGTTTAAGGAAAAAGGCAAGGCTCTAGAGAATGGCATGCCCCTCATTCGATTTGTAGCCAATCGTTTCCTCAGCTTCTTTGACCGGCTTGTGTTGGGTCTACCTCTAACAGAGTTCCATACGGGCTTCAGAATATACGGTCGAAAATTACTTGAAAAAGTGCCCTACGATGCCAACATAAACGACTATTTGTTTAGCTTCCAAATTATAGCCCAAGCAGCCTATTACCGAATCCCTGTAAGAGAGGTGCCCGTAGAAGCAGATTATAAGGCAGAACACACCTCTCACTCTATCAAGGGGGCAAGCTGGTACGCTATACGTACCTTCGGCGTGCTTACACAATTTATCCTCGCCCGAATGGGAATTGCCCATACTAAAGTATTTAAAAGAACAAATTGAGCCCTTCCCATGGAAGCATTACAATGCAAATCATGTGGCTTCGAAGGGCTTAATCGCTTTCTAGAGTTAGGTGCGATACCGCCTGTGAATGCATTTATATCTGAATCAGAAATACCTCATGAAAGGGCTTATTCTCTTAACTTAGCGTACTGCCCCCAATGTTTTCTGGTACAATTGGAACAAATTGTTCCTCCTGAAGATTTGTTTAGGAATTATCTTCATCTTTCAGCAGGATCGCCAACAAATGTAAAGCACCTCGAAGAAGTAGCCGATTATTTAGGAAAAAAGTTTAATCTCAATTCAGAGAGTAAGATTTTAGAGATTGGTTCGAACGATGGTACACTTCCCGCATTCTTTAAGAAGTACACCCCTCATGTTGTGGGGGTCGACCCGGCACGAAATCTCGTTCAGACAAACAAGGAAAAAGGAATTGATTACATCCCCGAATTTTTCAATACATCAACTGCATCACATATTCTCAAGACGCGAGGAACGTTCGATCTTATAGTCGGTTTAAACGTGATTCCTCACACGCCTAATAACATCGATTTACTCAAAGCCGCACGCATAATTCTCAAAGATAAGGGCACGTTAGTAATGGAAGGGGTATATGCGCTGGAAACTATTCTTGATGGAGAGTTTGACACTATTTACCATGAACATGTGTATACATTTTCCCTTCACGCTTTAATCTCAACGTTCAGAATGGCAGGTCTAACCGTGGTCGATGTAGAAAGAATTCCGACCCAAGGAGGATCATTACGAGTGTTTGCCATGAAGGATGAATATGCAGACTCTGTATCTTCTACCGTTTTTTCCCTTCTAGACCAAGAAAAGAAGCATGGTCTTGCCGATCCCCAAGCGTACGATTCCGTTGGTCAAAAAGTTCTTTCGTATAAAAAAGAGCTCAGATCACTTATAGAGAAGGAAAAAAGTACGAAGGGAAAACTCGTCGGTTTAGGTGCGCCTGCTAGAGGGGTAGTCATAATGAACTATTGCAACATAAATACGGAAGACTTAGAATATGTTATTGACGACACACCGCTTAAAATTGGGAAAGTGACTCCAGGGACACACGTACCTGTTAAATCATGGGCGTCGCTCAAGGAAGACGAAGATAGGACGTATCTTCTACTCTCCTGGAACTACAAGGACCATCTACTCTCAAAGTTAAAGCAACACGTAAAGAAAGGGACAGTCATAATTCCATTTCCTAAATTAGAAGTTATTTCTTTTTGAAAAGAGAAGGTAAATCGGAACAGTAAGAGAAATCACTGCGAGAATAATCAGCAAATATAGGGTGCCATAGGCAAGAACATTAAGAAGGGAGTTAAAAGTACCTTTAACTTCATAATGGTCAAATGCCCCAGCAGGATCTGCATTTCGAGGAATTCTATAGAAGAAATGAGTATGACTTTGATCAACGGCAAGAAGTAACGAAGGGTCAAGAGGAATAATTGTTTCATAGATTTTAAAATAGGGTTCTCCCGATCGTTCAGCACCACGCACACCAGGTATAGATCCTCCGCCTGTCAGTAAAGTCGTCTTTTTTGAAACATTTTGAAAAGCCTCAACTATTTTTTCAACAGACTCGTTAAACTCGGGTTGATCCTTGACAGTCCCCCATCCACAATCATCATCCACACATTCAACAAACAAAGTCCTTATTGGAACTTGTTGACGTGATTTCTCAGAAGCATCTATGAGTTGAGAAAGGTAATTAGACTCCACATAATGTTTATCATAGAACATCCAGACGTTAGTTCCCCGATATGTTCGAGCATCAACGACTACTAGTGCGTTCGAGTCAATAGAATCGATTGCAAAGGCTCGTGCCTTTTCAACTCCGCTTTGTGAGGTAAGCGGACCCCAGAGCGAATAAATACTAAAGCAAAAGAGTATGATTAAAATGCCTGCCAAGGCATACTTTTTCTGAATTAAAGGACTTAATCGGTTACTTCCAGCAATAATAACTCCTCCGGCGAAAATAGAAAAGAGAGGGAAAAAGGAAGTATAATGCGTCTGAAGTACTATCGCTGAGGCTATAAATACCAAAGAGAAAAAGAACATCGAAACAAGGAAAAGTTCTCCAAATCTTTTTTGTTTAAATCTGCTTAGGATATATCCTATTCCGGCTAAACCCAGTAAAAAGGTGGTTATATCTTCCCTAATAAAATACATCCTAAAAACGCTATAGAGGTTTTGAGGAAGCTTGTCAAGTACAAATCCTTCTCCATGAGCCAAGCCAGGACCCATATAGAACTCGGTATTTATTTTGAGAAACTGTGCAAATGGTAAATCGACAATACCTTTCTCACTATAAAGAAAATAGTTGTAAGAAAATAAAGGAATAAGACAAAGAGCAATAATAACTCCAAACCAAACTGTTCTCTTTAGGTTACGCTTGAATAATTTTTTATCGCTCTTATAATTAGTATAGAGTATTCCCAAGATGAATACACCAAAGACTATAATGAAAACCCCTGTTATTATCTTAACAAGCATAGCCATGCCTAGTGCCAAGGCAGCGAAAAGAGATATGTATTTTTTTTCTTCATACGTTCGAATGAATAAATATGATGCAAGAAGGACAAAAAACATCATAGTCTGATCTTGATAGGCGGCAGCCCAGGTAATATGGAAAGTAGAAAGTGCTAAAACGAGGGAGGCCAACAATCCAGCCTCCCTATTAAAGAGTTTACTCGCAATAAGATAAACCAAAATGATTGAGAAAGACCCAAAAATAACCGATAAAAATCGGGCAGTAAGAAGATGTACCCCAAAAATCCGGTAAGCATAGTCAGTAAGATAAAACCACACGGGTCCCTGAGTCATGGTGCTAAGAGGGGCAAGCTTTGATACTCCGAGTGCATGAACTCCATGTACCATCTCATCCGCAACCGGGGGGATGTTAGAAGCAACAATTATTCTCAAGATAACTCCCAAGATAACAATGGCAAGAAGCCATTTACGGGAATCGTTAGAAAAGACAAAATTAATCGATTTATCCAAAAAAGAATCTAACCCATTTTTATCGCTCTGATTATCCACGAGACATTAAGATAGGCTCATTTTATAAACGTTCTTTGAGCAATTAGGGCAATAGCATAAGGTTTAAATGGGTCGAGTTTTGTTAGCCACTATGGAACGAAGAAAGGTTGCTCTTATAACTGGAATAACCGGGCAAGATGGATCTTACCTAGCAGAGTTTTTGCTCAAAAAAGGGTATGCTGTGCGGGGAATTATGCGAAGATCCTCTAATCTCAATACGAATCGCATAGATCACCTGTACAAAGAGTATAACCCTGACATGGTTCAGGATGCTGAGACTCCCTTCGTTCTTTATTTTGCAGATTTAACTGATGCTTCAAGTTTACGTTCTATTCTAGAATTGGTAAAGCCTGATGAAATTTACAATCTTGGGGCCCAAAGTCATGTAGGTATCAGCTTCAATAATCCTCTTTCTACGTTTGATATCAACGCGCTCGGAACATTACGGCTTCTAGATGCCATTAGAGATATGAAACTTCCCTGTAAGTTTTATCAAGCCTCCTCTTCCGAAATGTTTGGAGCATCTCCTCCACCCCAGAACGAAAAAACCCCCTTTCAGCCCCAAAGCCCCTATGGAGTATCGAAAGTTGCGGCCTTTCATTTAGTAAAAGTATATAGGAGCGCCTATAATTTGTTTGCTTCTAACGGAATACTATTCAATCACGAATCTCCTCGCAGAGGACATAATTTTGTAACCCGAAAGATAACCAAAGAGCTAGCAAGAATCGTAGTTGGAGAAACGAATAAAATAAAGCTAGGTAACCTTGACGCAAAGAGGGATTGGGGATTCTCCAAAGAATATGTGGAGGCTATGTGGCACATACTTCAACATTCGCAACCCGATGATTTCGTTATTGCAACTAACGAAACACACACAGTAAGAGACTTCTTAAGAGAAGCGTTTGCACTTGTAGGCTTGAACTACGAAGACTACGTTGTCAATGACGATAGATTCAAACGACCTGCGGAGGTCCCAGCCCTATTAGGAGACTATTCAAAAGCAAAAAATATACTCAAATGGGATACAAAGATTAAATTCAAAGAGCTTGTAGAAATGATGGTTGAGGCAGACATTAAAGAAAAGTTGGAATCTGAAGGAATTGTCCCTATCTCCAATGGGGTCCCTAAACCAAAAGGGTATTACTTAGAACGGGCTAAAGAATTACTCAGTCAAAAGAAATCTGTTAATTAATTGCTTTCTTATCTTTCTCAGGCCCATAATACGGTCCATTCTTGAATTCAAACAGGTGGGCAGGAGTGAGCGTTTTCATGCTATGTCCTCCATTCACAATCATATAAAAATCCCCTTCATGGAGCACGTGTTTCTCCACAAAACTATTGTCGATATCGTAGATAGAAAGTTCTATTGATCCTTTAAAAACAAGTAGTCCTTCATGCGTCTGATAGGTATGGCGTTCGTGAGAATTATGGGTGTGGGGCTTGACTTGCGTTTGAGCAGGCACATTAAGAAACATGGCTTGTAAACATTGATCTGGTTCGCTAATTTCTTCACGCTTCACGTTAGAAAAATCATCGAGCGATGTTTCTTTCTTAAAGATTATGTGGAGAAGAATAGAGGGGTCGATTCTTGAGTAAATTTTATGGATCATTTTTAAATTGCTCTGGAGAGATAAATTCTATACTTTGATTGAACTTAGATAATATCTCTTTAAGTTGCGGGGCAATATTCCAAGACAAAATAAGCGCATACACTTTTCCATAATTAGAAAATATTTCATCTCCAACAATAGGAATACGGGTTGCTGGAGTATACTTTCCTTTTTTATGAGGAGAGGAGTCGGTAACGTAATCAATAACGCTATGATCTAACTTATAAAAATTGAGAAATGTATTCCCTTTAGCAGCAGCACCTACTGCAATTATGGGGTGTCCTTCTTCTTTAATACGATGAACTCGTTGTAAGAATTTGCTTCGTTGCAAAAGATTATTCCTCATAAATCTCTTATAGGTCTCCAATGAAAAGATACCTTGTTCTTCTTCTTTATCGATCATAGCTTGCACTGCAGGAGGTAGCGCGCTCGTTTCTTTCTTTTTCTGAGCAATAACACGCAAAGAGCCACCATGATAGTCAACAACTTGTGCAGACGCAATAATCAATCCAGCATGACTGAGGAGAGCCGCGGCAGATTTAACGGTAAAATAACTTACATGTTCATGGTAAATCTGGTCGAATTTTCCACTTTCAACTCCAATAGGCCAGTACGGTTGTTCAAATACAAAACTACCCGTGTCTGAAAGAATATCCGCAACGGCCTTTGTAAATTCACGAGGATTATCTGAATGGTTGTAAACGTTACTTGCCGTTACAAGGTCGACCTTTCCATAATTCTCGTTAATGCGCTGAGCAACATCTTTCCCAAAAAGCCCAGTAATAGTACTCACACCTCGTTTCTTAGCGAGCTCAGCCATATAGGGAGAGGCATCAACACCTATGGTTCGATACCCTGTTCTATTGAATTGCTCACAAAGATATCCATCATTCGAACCTATATCTACAATCAGAGCGTTAGGCTTAAGACTAACTGCCTTTCCGATTTCAACAACATAG
This sequence comes from Candidatus Woesearchaeota archaeon, assembly GCA_964630965.1. Lineage (GTDB taxonomy): Archaea > Nanobdellota > Nanobdellia > Pacearchaeales > GW2011-AR1 > JBBSZK01. The sequence continues at coordinate 22,951 of CAZVXB010000001.1, forward strand.
GAATCCCAATGATTGCGGGCAAACGCAGAATTTGAGGAAGTATAGGAATAATCAACTTGAGAATATCGCTTCTGGGGGTCAGTCTCGTAACGTGTTTGTACATGTCCACACACCATACATAAGTCACATACCAAAGGATAGACGCTGTCTCCCTCTCCAACATACGCTTCAGGGACAAATGTATCCGCAAACGGGTGGCTCCCTAGGTCAATTATTTCATTCAATTCCTTTGAATCACATACAAGGCAATTCGTACGACTCATACTAATATCGTCTAAAAGGAGGCATTTATAAGTTTATCCAGTAGCGGAACAAATCTTTTTAAATGGGTTGCGGTTGCAACGATCCTATGAAAAAGATTGACAAGAAGATGCTTCTTGCAGCATGGTCTATTAACAATGTTAATTGGATCATCAATCAAGCCTATAATCTCCCTCTAAGGGATATTTTTACAACCGTAGTAAATTTCGATCCCCAGGAAGAAATTTATAAATATGGAAAAAAGAAAATGAATCAAAGGTTTTTAGAAATATTAAAAAAAGAAAAGCCAGATTATATCCATCTCTTTTTAGTATGGGATGAGTTTTATCCTGAAACTCTAATAAAAATAAAAGAAATTCTCCCCAGTGTCAAGGTTACTCACTGGAACGGAGATGATGACATAAAATTCGAGAACTATACTTTGCCGTATGCAACAACAATAGACTATCAATTCATAAGTCAACTTCAATTTGCAAAGCGTTACAATGCTGCCGGAATACCTTGGTTTGATATGTTGGGGGCAGATATTGAAAAGTTTAGGCCCCTAAAAGTTAAGAAAAAATATGAGGTTGCATTTGTAGGGACGCCAAAGGGTGATCGTCTAAAATATATGCGTTTTCTTCTAAAAAAAGGCGTTAACTTCGTGCTCGCAGGAGCAGGATGGAATGATTATCCGGAGTTTAAAGAACATTATATTGGAAAATTAGGGGACGAAGAATTCGTTAAACTCATTAACGAAACGAAGATTAATTTGTGTTTTTCACAAAACTTTTTTGCCTCCCCTCACGTATTGGAAAGGTCACTTGCAGTAAATGCCTGCAAATCCTTCGCGTTAACAGAATATGTCGAAGGATATTTTCCGAAATTCAAAGAAGGGTTTGATTTTGCCAGTTTTAAAACAGAAGAAGAGTTATATGAAAAAATAAATTATTACTTAAAGAAAGAAGAAGAAAGAGAGAAAATAGCTGAAAGGGCATACAAAACCGTAACAAAGAATTTTTCAAACCAAAAAATGATGCGTGATGCCTATAAGGCAATAGAAAAAGACAAAGGCCCCCTTTATAGTCTAACTACAAGAAAGTATTTAGAAGAAAGTCCGGTTTACCTAGACAAGAAAGATTTTAAGAAAGGGGCAGACCACATAAAAAATAAGATTGTCAACTCGAAATATATTGGATTTAGAAACGTATATCATGAACCTCTTCCTTACAAAGATTACTACCAAACGTACACTTTAGATATGACAAAAAAACCACTTTCTATATGTGATTCTTATCTAAATTCATTATTAATAGGGGACTATGCTTCTTTATCATTGTATTACGCTTATAATTATCTCAAAGATCAGAACTATGTTTATGATAATATAGATATTTCTCAAATCATGGTTGAGAAAAAATATTTTCTTGAACATCTTAATCTATTTGCAGGAATGTATCAAAATAAAAAGTTTAAGATAAACCCTGAAGAAGTTTCTTTTTTAAGTATTCCTCTTGTTCGAACAAAGAAAGTAACGAAAATACCTATAATAAATTCAGACCACATTCTATTTACTTACCTTGATTTGAATTTGGTCGTTTTAAGAAACCAAAAGAGGTTATTCAGAGACCCTTACATTTACAAGCTTATTTTTTATTCTATCTTTGTTAATCCTCAAATAGCAAAACATCTTCTTGTAAATATCTTAAAACGTAGTAAAAACCCTTATGCCCTTAAGGTTTCTAATTTCTTTGGCAAGTTCTTTAAGCCTGCACAATTGAAGAATTGTTAGAAATTTTTCTCCAAAGTGAAACATCAAGGGACGAATCTGCTGCTCTTTTTGTTGGAGAAATTTTATTTATTTCTTCAAGAGTTTTTGCTTTTATACTAGGCTTATATTTTTTCAAAATAGTATAGAGGCTCGCACGATCACATCCCACATTAAGGGTTCCTATAAACGAGCTTCCAATAATATTTTCTATGGCCCTGGCCAATTCAGAAACAGGTATTTTCGAGCAAAAGCCGTCAATTGCAGCACTTTCATAAGGGATATTTAGGGGGTCAAAGAAGCTTGTTCGTACTACGCAGTGGTTTGGAGTTAGATGTGCGGCACATTCTCCTCCAAGTTTTGTCCAAGCATAAGTATTAACAGGTATAACTGCATCCCGTTCACTATAAGGCCCTTTAGTGCAAGGATAGACGTAATCTGTTGAGATGTAAACGAATCGCGTTCCTGGATTTATTGCCTGTACAACATGGGCGGTTCCGATTACGTTTACGTTAAATGCCTCGACAGGATTCTTCTCACATTCGACCATATTAACCAGGGCTGCACAATGAACGACTGCTCCAATCGAGTGTTTTTTAATGAATAAACTAACTGATTCTTTATTCGTTATATCCATTTCTTGCCTAGTAGGTGCAATGCATCTACTACCTAATAGACTTACAAGTGCTTGACCAAGTTTACCTGTTCCCCCGGTAATTAAGACTTTATCCTTCATATTTTTTTACCATTTAATAGGATTAAATACGTTACGATTGTTCTATTTTTTGAAAGGGCATGCTCTTTAGCTGAAACACCTTCGTTCGAATATCCTTTATGATTTCCCAGTCGTTCTCATCAAACGATTTTGTCGCAAGGAGCAAAACGGAGTAAATACTTCCAAAAATAATGCCTCCTGCAATAAGGGTTCCAAGTGTTTGCCCTCCGATAGTTGCAATTCCCAAGGTGAGTAAGAAAGGGGCAATTCCAACCAAGGTTATTTTGATAATCGACCGTTTGAGGGGATAAAAACCATATTTTTTCTTAATCTCAAAAAAGAGAACAAGGCAGAAACCTATCCACGATAGTGTTGTCGCACTAGCAATTCCAACCATCCCATACCGAATAAATAAAAGTCCAAGAACGACGTTAAATATGGAGAAGAAGATAAAATTGTATAAAATAAGCTTTGTTTCCTTTTTAGCAGAGAGCAAATTAGTAAACGTATTGAGAAAACCAGAGAAAAGCCCTCCTAATGCAAGAACCCTAAGGGTATTTTCTGCGCCCCTAAACTCTGCTCCAAAGAGTAAATCAAGCAATATACCTGGAAATATAAATAACAATGCAAAAACGGGGATATTAATTGTATAAATCCATTTAGTTATCTGTTTAGTAATGGTTCGAATAACTTCTCTGTTGTTTCTCGACAGTTCCTTTGAAACAACAGGCAAGAAAAGTTGGCTAAATAAATCAGGAGCCATAACGAAAAGACCGACCAAAGTTATTGCGGCATTATACAAGCCAACAATATTTGAATCAGTAAAGTAGCCTAAAATCAAAGAATCTGTCCAATAAAACATACTAAGAAGAAGACCTACAAATGCAAGAGGCCAGGAATAGGCAAATAGTTCTCCAAAAAGTTTCTTTCTTTCTTTCGCAATCAAATGCTGAGCTCTTCTAACAATTGCAAAACGGTCATGAGAAAAATAAAGGGCGACAATAATAAGAGCAACATAAGAAAGAACGTACGAATAGAACAGTGATGAAAGCCCAAGTCCAAGCACGATAAACCCTCCGATTAGGGCAAGACGTACCGTATTTTGGAAAGTCCCCACTAAAAAAGAAGCAGTTTTCGCACGCTCATATGAACGTAATGCTGCGATGAATACATTGGCAATAAGGGAGAGAGGTACAACGAGGCTAAATGCACGAAGAAAGAAGGCGAGCTCCTCGTTTCCAAAGAAGTTTATGGCAATTATATCTGCAAGTAGGAAAAGAACAATTCCCCCGCAAATTCCAGAAAAGAGCGCAACACGTGAGGCTAGGGAGAGAATATACTTTATCCGAACATTGTCTTTCCTTCCGATGTAATACGAGATATATCTCACGATTCCATCAGAAAAACCAAGAGAGGCAAAAGCAACAAAGAAACCGGTTATAATTATTGCAAGAGAGAAGTTTCCATAGGTGCTTGTTCCAAAATTCCGAGCTATTATTATCTTATAACCATACGTCAGAACTTTAGAAAGTACAAGACTAAGGAAAACAAAAAAAGAAGTTTTAGCAAAGGTGTTTAGGTATTCGTTAGATGTGGTCCTTTCTTTCATACTCTTCTCTAGCAAGAACAATTTAAAAACAATCCGGGCGTTATCTCCATATGGCCAGAAATAGAGTAACGGGTCGCAATACCAAAATTCAGGCCCTTATCGATTTATTCCCCAAATCATTTCGACTTCAATTAAATCCTCGACGCCATGCCATTGAAACTTTCGTTAAAAATTCTTCTAAGAAAATAGCGCCAAATTCAAGAGTTTTAGACGCAGGAGCCGGACCCTGCCCCTATCGGTCTTTCTTCAAACACACACATTATGAAGCTACTGATGTTGTTGATCCCTATAGCATTCTCGATTTTACTTGTAGTCTCGATCGTGTCCCTCGCAAAGATAACACTTATGATGCTTTACTTTCAACGGAAGTTCTAGAACACGTGGAATTTCCCCAAAAAGTCATAAACGAATCGTACAGAATTCTAAAAAAGGGCGGAAAGCTCTTCCTCACTACTCCTCAAGGATGGATGATTCACCAAGCCCCATACAATTACTTTTATTTTACAAAATACGGTTTAGAAAGTTTACTCAAACAAGCAGGATTCAAAAAGTATAAAATAACCCCCATGGGGGGATATTTCAAGTTTCTTGCTGACGCCCTAAGGTTCAATAGCGTTGTAGAACAGTGGAGACATATAAAAATAGTTTACTTCCCCCTCGCCTTTCTCGACACCGTATTTCTCAAGATAATTGTTTCATTTATTCTTTTTCATCTTGATTTCATAGATAAAAGAAAAGTGTGGACTATGGGCTATACTGTTGAAGCAATTAAGTAGTTAATCAGGAATAGTCCATCTGCCCCTTTTTATATCTTTTAGGTTAAAAATACAGTATGATAAAGATGAGAAATAAAGAGTTGCCTTTAGCCAGTTTCTCTTGTTTGGTCTAAAAAGGAGGAGAGATAGGCGAAGCAAACTTATTCCTAGAAGAGACCAAACAAATATGCTTTTCTCTTTAAAGTTTCTATTGAAGTTTTTATAATGTAAATAAAAATGATGTATCTGGTTCATATAGGTTATTTTTCGAGCAGGATAACGTTCTATCTGAGATGCTCTGTGAATAAGACGTGCCCTTGGGGTAAGGAAAAGAGAAAGGGGTTTTCTCATGTTAACTCTATAAGTGAAATCAAAATCTTCGCCCAATGAATATCTACTTAAATGTTCATCAAAAATATCTTTCTTAAAGACTTCTTTTTTGAAAGCCATATTGAAACCGGGGATCCACTCAACGTTTATTGTTTTGTTCAATCGAGAAGGGTATATCGCTCCGTAAGAAGAAAGAACACGCCCGGAATTAGGTGCACGATGCTCGATGAAGAAGAATTTTCTAATGAATGTGCTTATTTTAGAATTTTTCAACCCTCTCGGAAGATAATATCCTCCAACTCCATAAGCAAGAGCGTTCTCATTGAATACTCTAAGGATTTCTTTAAAGTAATTAGTATCGAGCGTTACATCGTCATCAAGGAAAATAACTATTTTACAAGAACGGTTAATTTGAGAAATTCCTAAATTACGTGCGACAGTAAGCGAAGGTTTATCTGAAAAAATATACTTTATTTTTTTATCTCTCAAACTTTTAATTAGGTCTTTTGTTTTATGGTCTGTGCTCTGATCAACCACAATAACCTCTTGTAAATCCTTAATTTTATTTTTGAACGATACAAGGGTTTCTCTGAGATCCTGAGAACGATTGTACGTAGGGATTATTACAGAGACGTCGGCAAGAGAATAATTCATTTTACTGTCTCCAACTCAAAATAAAGTGAATTAGCCGGGATAAGAAATGAGAAGAAAAAATAATATAGCTTCTGAATTTTCTCATGAGAATTAACGATCATAGTAAGAAACCGAAGAAAGGGGTGAAAAACTATCTTTCTCTTTACGATGTTAAAACGAGCTTTAGAGTAATAGTTAAGACCATCCGTTGGTCTGAAATAATTAAAGGTTAGATAGGTATAAACTGATTTATGGGTAGGGTCCGTAAATGCCCAGATACTTGGGTAAATGGGGACTTTAATGACAGTTTTTGACCCTTTCTTTGAAATTCTCCAAATCTCTTCCACAGGGCGTATAATGCTTGAAAGGTGTTCAAGAACATTATCGCAATAAATTTCGTCAAATGAATTATCCTTAAAGGGCCAAGGATAGTTATCTAAATTGAAGACCTTATCGACTCCTTGGAGTTTAACAGAATCTACATTAAAATACCCCTTTCGTATATCTTTCCCACAGCCAAGGTTTAATCGTTTCATAGGTTGGATGAGTTAAACAGTCTGTTTTCCTTCAATAAATCCTTTCCAAAAACCAGGAATATAATAGCAATGGTCTGCCAACGAAGCAACAATATACGCAGGTATAATGCTCAATCCGCCCTTGCTGAACGGATAGCTCAGCAAATAAGTCACAAGCCCAATAATCGGTATTGCTTTCACTATTCCTACATACCATCGAGTCATTTTTGTCTTATGAATTCGTACGAGAGCTCCATATCCATTGGCGTATTGGTAATCCTTTCTCAGCCTATTACCAAATGACGTTGGATGGTGGTGTATAATCTTTGCGTCAGGATAGGCAATAATTCCTTTGTCCTTTATTTTCAAATAGGTATCATAATCTTCTCCGGCTGTTCTAAAATTCTTTTCATCAAAAAGGCCAATGGAGTTCATTATGTCTTTTCGATAGGCACCCCCCTTACCATCTAATGAAGAAGTAATGACTCCCTTTTCTTTTATCATAATGCCCTTTGTTAAGTAGTCAAAACTGTCCCATATGTATTTCGGGAGTTCTACCTTCGATACAGAAGCAACTACTCGAGAATCACCAAATGGAGAGATTAGATTTTCCAACCATCTATCATCTGCAGGTACACAATCCTGCGGAAGAAAAACAACAATCTCGTATTTTGACTCTCGTAAGCCTATGTTCATTTGCTTTGAAAAACCTTGCTTACGATCTATTATCTTGAATTCTATTTTTCCCTTATATTTTTGAGATTTAACGGCCTTCACGAGTTTGGCTAGTATTTTTTTATCGGGATTATAGGCGGGAACAATAATAGAAACATCCATAGGTAAAAACCAAGAAAACAATTAATAAACTTATTGTCGATGAGCTTGATAGTATTTAATTGTATTAGCAATTCCCTCTTTCAAGGAGACTTCTGGAACCCATCCAAGTTTTCTTAATGGGGTCGTATCTGCGAAGAAATCTCCTATGCCGACCTTCGTATGAAATATGGGCGGAATAATGTTCTTTGTTTTTGTTCCAGGCAAAATCTCCTCTATGAATCCAATAAGTGTTTTGAATGTGGTCGGTTCTCCTCTTCCAATATAGTAGACTTTCCCTCTTTCACCTCTATCCATAATGGTTTGACATGCACTAACTACATCTCCAACATAGATGTAATCTCTAATAAAATTTCCCCCATTATATACGTCAAGTTCTTTCCCTTCAACAGCCAGATTAATCATGTAGTTGAATCCTGCCTTCTTCTTATTGTTTCCCTGCTCATACGGCCCAAAAACATTGGTAAATCGAGCAATTCGTACATCAATATCAAATAATCTTTCATAAACTTTACAAAAGTGTTCTCCTGCAAGTCGGGTTGCCCCGTAAAGTCCCAGAGGGTTACACGGAGACTTTTCGTCTGCAGGTAATTTCTCAACATTTCCATTGACGAAAAAAGTACTGGCAAAGAAAACTATTGCTCGAGGATTTCCCTTTCTAACTGCCTCAAGAAGAGCAATAGTCCCCTTACAATTTATTTCAATATCATAATAAGGGTCTTCATTAACAGAATAATTGTCTACTGTTCCCGCAAGATGGTAAATGTAATCTTTATCCCTCACATCCTCTTCGGATATATCTCGAACATCTTTGATGCAGATAATCACGTTCTTTTCCAAATCAGCTATAGTATACTTCTTTTTATCTGATCTAGATAGGATGGTTACTTCATCTCCAGCAGAAATATGTGCTCTGGCCAAATGACTTCCAATAAAACCCATCCCGCCCGTTATCAAAACCTTTTTCATCAGGGTTTAGCTTCGATATCCTTTGATGAACTCACCAAGGATCTTATAATAATCTCTCTTCTGTTCTTCTCCCATGCCCCAGCAGGGTACGAACAACGCTCGTTGCTCAATCTGATCTCCAACAGGGAATCTTCCATCGCTGAGTGAGAGCCATTTAGCATTGGCAAAGGGAGGTTGAGCAGTTATATTTCCGCACATTACAGGTCGGACTTCAACTTTACTTTTTGTGAGGTATCGTGCAAACTGCCCTCTATCAAAAGGGGCGCTTTCCTTAACGGTAAGGGGGTAAGCAAACCAACTAGGGGAGGCCTTAGGGTGTGTCTCGGGCAAAACGAAAAAGCCGCTCTCATCAAATAGTTCTGTCATTTCATCAAATTGTTTCTTTCGTGCGCTAACGAATCCGGGAAGTCTATCCATTTGTGCAGACCCAAAAGCCGCTTGAGGGGCGCTCATCTGATTATCAAGTCCAAGGGTGGAATACGTATATCTTTTAAGAAACTCTTCATCTCCCGGCCTAAAGTCTCTTCCCCAGAAAGTAAGACTTCGCATAATCTCAGCGAGAGATTTGTCTCGTGTGGCTACAGCCCCGCCAACTCCTCCAGATGTTATATGGTGCGACGCATAGAAACTATAAGCAGCAGCATCGCCCATTGAGCCCACATGCTTCCCTTCAAACGTTCCTCCGAGCGTATCGCAACAATCTTCAAGCAGAAATCTGTGCTTTCCAAGACTTCGCGTAATGGCATTCATATCAGGGATATTTCCGAGCAAATGAGGCAAAACCATTCCTCTTGCTTCTGGATAGCGTTCAATTGCCTTGGAGACTTGTTCAGGATCGATAACATAAGTGGTTGGTTTAGTTTCAAGAAAAACAGGCACAAGCCCTAAATTTATCGCGGAAGAGATACTCGTTGCAAACGTAGTCACGGGATGCAATACTTTGTCTCCAGGAGACCATCGACCTTGTTTTTTAAGTGCCAGCAATGCATTTTCAATAGCTGCGGAGCCGCTGTTAGTAAGGTGCACATAGGGGATTCCCGTAAAAGCCGCTAGCTTTCCTTCAAATTCTTTCTGAGGTTTTCCATACCCAAACCAGTCTGCTTGGAGAACTTTTTCTTCTAAGGCCTTAACTTCCTCGGGACCCCATTGAATACGGTTTATGAGATGACTATCTCCTTGCTTCCATTCTTTCCAACCAAGACTAGAATCCATAAATGGGAGCCCATCCGACGTTTTAAATACTTTTTGCTAGTCAAGAACATATACGCGGATTTCTCAAATAAAGGTTTATATACGGTATAAGTTCATAGCTATCGATGGAAGGACATCATAGGCCTGCTTCTGAAAACCAACTAGTAGCCGAGCGGAAGGATAAGATTCTAAGCACACTCAAGAGAAATACTGATTTTATTGCCTACCCTCTTCTCGCATTTATAGTTTTCATCGCCGTAAAAATAAGAACTGCAAACCTCGCAGGATTAAGGGATATTACAACGGGTGATTGGACGCTTGGTCCCGACTTAGACCCCTTCCTCTTCTTGCGCTGGGCAAAGTACATTGTAGAAAACGGAAGCCTCATGGTTCTCGATACTATGCGTTATGCTCCGATTGGATTTGATACTTCTTATGAGCTTAGTCTTCACGTATATCTTATCCATTGGTTTCATGAAATTGCATCTGTATTAGGGTCTTCATCAATAACTCAGTCTGCAGTGATTTATCCCGTATTTATGTTTGCCCTCTCAGTGATTGCCTTTTTCCTCATGACTCGTGCCTTTTTCATCAACTCTATGACCAAGAACCAATCAAACGCAATCGCTCTCATCGGTGCTTTCTTTCTTTCTGTAACTCCTGCCCTCATTCCACGAACAATAGCCGGAATTCCAGAAAAAGAAGCAAGCGGAATTCTCTTCTTATTCCTCGCATTTTACTTTTTCATTTCAGCTTGGAACGCTAAAGCAAATATTTGGAAATATGGGGCTGCTCTTCTTGCAGGCGTATCAACTGCCCTTATGGGTCTTGTTTGGGGAGGATATCTTTACATAATTATTACAATTGGTCCTGCAGTCTTCATTTCATTTATTCTGGGAAAAGTAACTGCAGATAGGAAATACATTTACTATACGTGGATAGTCTCAGCTATAGCCTTACTTTTACTATGTACTAATCGATATTCATTAAATGAATTATTAGGGTCAACTACAAACGCTCCCTGTATATTTGTTTTCTTACTTCTTCTATTTGACTCTCTCATCTACAACACCTCTCTAAAAAATTATGTTTCAAGATTACCCTGGCTTTCTAAACTTTCCAGGCCCGTAATTTCAACAATAGTAACAATAGTTGGAGGAATTATTATTTCATCTCTAATGTTCGGACCAACATTCATTATTGATAAAATAATGTCTCTCAAAAGATTTCTCATAACCACATCGGTAGATAGACTAAACGTGACTGTTGCCGAGAATAGACAGCCTTATTTTGTTGAATGGGTTACCAGCTTTGGCCCACAAGTAGCAAAAATATTTATCTTCTTTTGGGCTTTTTTTGTGGGTGCTATTCTTCTCTTTTATAATGCAGTAAGGTCTCTAGGTAAGAAAGAATCGATTGTCCTCACAACGTTCTTCACCTTTTTCCTTTCGTCTATAGCTTTTAGTAGATACTCTCCAACCAGTATTTTTAATGGAACTAACTTCCCTAGCTTGTTATTCTATGCTCTTGGCTTTTTCTCCTTCCTCTTTATTGCAGGCTACTATTATAAAAAACATTACGCTGCTTCTGATGACTTTTTAACTAAGGTTGACTCGGGCTCTATTTTTGTTCTTGTCTTCTTTATTACAAGTCTTATTTCTGCTCGAGGAGGAGTTAGACTGGTTATGATGCTTGTCCCCTCTGTTTCAATTCTTGCGGCTTATTTGTTTGTAAAAGGAAGCTTGCTTCTCAACACACCCAAAGAAGAACCCTCAAAACGAAGAATTTCAACTTACATAGTCATAGGGATCATGTCTCTCGCATTTATCTTCGCAGGGTATAACTTTTATACCACTTCCTTAACTTCTGCTGAGGGATATATCCCTTCAATATATAACCAACAATGGCAAAAGGCCATGGCTTGGGTACGAGAAAGTACACCCTCAAATGCTGTTTTCGGGCATTGGTGGGATTATGGTTACTGGGTGCAAAGCATAGGTGAACGCGCAACAGTTCTCGATGGAGGGAACGCAAAGTCCTATTGGAATCACATGATGGGAAGATACGCGCTAACAGGCCCCAACGAGCAAGAGGCTTTAGAATTTCTATATGCACATAACACCACTCATTTCCTCATCGATTCTACAGATATAGGAAAATATGGGGCATTTTCAAGCATAGGTTCAAACGCAAGTTACGATCGAACGAGCTTTATAGTCCCATTTAATCAAGATTCACGTCAAACACAGGAAAGGAAAAATTCAACCCTCTTCATTTATACTGGAGGGATAAGTCTAGATCAGGATATAGTCTATAATCTCAATGGAACGCTTTTGTTCCTTCCAGCAAATAGGGCCGGACTTGGGGCTATTCTCATTGAGAAGTCTCTTGAAGGAGAGCTAATGACTCAACCACTCGGAATTTTTGTATATAATGGAAATCAATATACCTTGCCTCTAAGATACGCCTTTGACGGAAAATTCGAGGATTTCGGAACAGGAATAGAGTCTGGAGTCTTTTTCCTCCCTCGTGTT
>CAZVXB010000002.1:0-1380 GCA_964630965.1 Candidatus Woesearchaeota archaeon
CCACCATTGATGGCAAAGAGCACGTTACTGAGAAGAACTTTGTTGCTTAGATAAGCGTTCATGCCTTTTTCCAAAAGACTTATCATCTCTAATATCAAATAAAAAGAATGAAGAAATCGAAGAGATCATATGTACTACCGTTGGAAGAAAACGAAAGAATAACCTTAAGTATAGGTCTAATTGCCGGATTTCTAACAGTTATATTTTCCTTGGATAAATTTCTCCCGGATCAGAAGAGCATTTGGGTCCAATTGATAACAAACATGGTTTATATCGGACTTGCTGGTTCCTCAATTTGTTTTTTTATCTACCTTATCTTTCGAGCAGCGAGTTTAAGAAATATAGGAGATAATTCTATACCTCTACTTAATGTAAAAATTACTCCAGAAATCACATATTTTTTCTTCCATGAAGGAGTCGAAATAGCCTTGATGGTTCCTGGAGTTATTGCATTTCAACTTTATCTTGCTTATTTCCCAGATATAATAGCAAGGTCTATAGAAATTAATTATAACCTTGCTTTAATTTTCTCAATAGTTATAGTATTTCTGATGTCTCTTTTTCTACCCAATTTGATAAGAAGGGCTTTTTCTAAAATCGGGGATTGGATAGGAGATAAAAATAGATCTTAGACTCTGAGAGTTCATCTAACTTAACACGCTCGCCTCATCGTAACCTTTAAATACCCACAGACTAAAAAGAATGTTAGGTTACGGTAGAATAGAATCTAATTGTAGCACACAAACAACACCCTGCTGATAACAGGATGGTTGGGTTGCGCCTTGTTGTTGATGAAATTAGTAATTAGAAAACACTATGGCAAAATTAAGTCGACCCCGATATGGAAGCTTACAATACTGGCCGCGAAAGCGCGCTCGTAAATTTATTCCTAGAGTGAACTGGAAGATGGTGACTGGTGGAGAAGGCGTTCTTGGATTCCTTGCTTACAAAGCAGGTATGGCTACTGCACTAGTACGAGATAAGACCGATAAGTCTATGACACTTAACAAGAAGATGGCTATTCCGGTGACTATTCTTGAAGTTCCTGCTATGAAGATATTCTCTGTCCGCTTCTACAAGAAAGGCATTGTTATGAAAGACGTTGTTGTTTCGCATGATGCCTTGCTTAAGCGAGTGGTACGTGTTCCTAAACAAGCCCATACACTTGGAGACGTACAAGGATGGGACGAGGTACGGCTCGTTTTATACAGCGTTCTGAAAGACTCGTTCAAGAAGACCCCTGATATGACTGAAGTGGCCGTTCGAGCTAAAGATCCTATTGCCTTTGTTCGAGGACTTATTGGAAAAGAAATTACCTTTAGTGATTTATTCAAAGACTCCCTTGTTGATGTTCGAGGATTGACTCGGGGTAAGGGACTT
>CAZVXB010000002.1:1390-27955 GCA_964630965.1 Candidatus Woesearchaeota archaeon
GGCTTGTAGGTCCGGTTAAGCGATTTGGTATTAGCCTTAAGTCGCACAAGTCGGAGAAAGGAGTCAGACGACCTGGAAGCTTAGGTCCTTGGCACCCTGCGCGTGTTACCTATCAAGTTCCTCTTGCAGGTCAATTAGGTATGTTTACTCGTGTTCACTATAATATTCCTATTCTTGTTCGTGGAAAGACGGGAGAACATATCCCAGAAAAACACGGATTCAAGCACTACGGTGCGATGTCGGGGCAGTATATTATCGTTGAAGGAAGCGTTCAAGGTGCTCCTAAACGCGCATTACTCCTTACTCCTGCATTCCGACCTACTAAACATCAACAGAAGAAGAAATACGAATTTATGGAGGTCAAACTATGAAAGCCGGATTATATGATGTAAAGGGAACGAAGAAGAAAGACGTTGCATTGCCTGCCTTCTTTGATGCACCTATTCGAACCGAACTCGTACGCCGAGCAGTTGAATTTGAACGATTCCCTCAGCCTTACGGAATTGCAGTTGAAGCCGGTCGTCGACATTCAGCATCAGGTATTATCAGCCACAAGCGTCATGACTGGAAAGGACAGTACGGACGAGGTATTGCACGTACTCCTCGTAAAATTCTATGGCGCCGAGGAACACAGTTTAACTGGGTAGGTGCTGAAGTTTCGAACACACGTGGTGGACGCCGACCGCACGGACCTAAACCTGCATTTAACTCGCGACGTATGAACAAGAAAGAATTGAAGATTGCTCTTCGTTCTGCACTTGCTGCAACGGCTCAAGAGAAGTTCCTTTCCGAACGATACACTCGATTCCAGAAGCCAAGTTTCACGCTCCCCGTGGTCGTTGAATCAGCCCTCTTGAGCGTAAAGACCAAAGCATTCAATTCATTCTTAGAAACCGTCTTTGGAGCACTTGCCCCTCTGACCCTTGTACGAAAAGAAGTACGAGCTGGAAAAGGAAAGGCGCGAGGACGCAAGTACAAACGCAATGCAGGCGCCTTGGTAGTAGTTGGTTCAAAAGAGCAATTGAAACTCGGAGGAGTTGAAGTTGTGGCCCTTGGAGATCTTATGGTGACTGATTTGTATCCTTTAGGAAGATTGGTTGTTATTACTGAACAAGCTTTGGAGGAAATGCAAAAACTATGAGCATCTCATTACGACCTGTAGCAAGTGAAAAAGCTGTGAAGCTTATGGATGTAGAGAACACACTCGTATTCGAGACTGGAAGAAAGGCACGTAAGGAAGAAATAAAAGCAGAGATAGAAAAGCTCTTTGACGTTAAGGTTGCAAAGATTCGCACGCTTATGCGCACCAACAGAAAATTCGCTTATGTCAAGCTCGCGGTAGCTAACCCTGCCGCTGATTTGGCAACTAAGCTGGGAATGATTTAACATGGGTAAAACAATTATATCACAGGCACGAGGTCATGGAGGACCACGCTATCAAGTACGTAAGCGTGCGTTCATTCACCGTGTACGTTATCCTATTTTTGAGGGTGAAGCAAAAATTATGAGCATCCTTCATTCAGCAGCTCACTCGGCACCTCTTTTGAAGATACATGCAGGACCACACGTATTCTTTAACGTGGCCTTTGATGGAGCTCTTGAAGGACAAACTATTCTTCTTGGAAAAGAAATAAAGGCAGGAAATATTGTTCCTCTTAATCAAATCCCTGCTGGAACCGCTATTTACAATATTGAACGTAACCCTGGAGACGGTGGAAAGATGATTCGTGCTGCTGGGGGAAGCGCACTGGTTAACAATCAGTAGGATCACAATAAAGTAGGAGTTACCATGCCGAACAAGCATGAAGTTATTATCGACGGAAGTTGCCGTGCATCTATTGGAGTTGTTGCAGGAGATGGACGATTACAGAAACCATTCATTACGGCAGGTAGAAAGTTCTATAAGATGCAAGCGCGCGGCAAACTATGGCCTAGAACCTCTGCAGTCAAGATGAACGCTATAGATCATCCGTTTGGTTCTGGACGTGGTAAGCGTATCAAGTCTAAGATTGCCAAGAGAAACGCTCCTGCTGGAAAGAAGGTAGGACACTTACGACCACGGAGAACAGGAAGAAGATAATATGGAAGTTGAAGTAAAATCACGCGAAGAGAAATATCGAGGAGCATTACTTGCAGACCTCAAGAAACTCGGTGTACGAGAGACTGCTAAGTATCTCCCTGCACGTAGCCGACGAAGCGTATTGAGACACTTCGAACTTATTGAGAAATTCGTCAAGCGATGTGAAGATACGGAAAGTCGAAAGAAGAAAATCCGTACGCACTTGCGTGAATTAGTTATCGTTCCACACCTTGTAGGAAAGACAGTTGGAGTTCATAATGGAAAGACATTCGATGATGTGCACATTGTAGTTGATATGATTGGACACCGATTAGGAGAATTTTCAGCTACCCGTAAGAAAGTTGCACACTCTGCTGCAGGTATTGGAGCAACGAAAGGTTCGAGGGCCTTGAAGAAGTAATCATGAATCAACATACCCCTGAAACGAAGAACGAGCACGCTCCTAGTGAAGAAAAGAAAATGCACGAAGAAAAAAAGACCGAGACAGTAAAGAAAGCTCCTGAAAAGAAAGTCGTTAAGAAAGAAGAAGCAATTGCCGTCGGACATAGCCTGCCTATCTCACTCAAACACAGCATGTACATTAGCTCATTCATCAAGAGCCGTTCTATCGATAATGCTATTGCTGTATTGACGGATGTTGTTGCACTTAGACGCGCCGTTCCATTCAAAGGAGAGATTCCTCACCGAAGTGACCCTGGTATGATGTCCGGTCGATACCCTGAATCTGCTTCACGAGAGTTCATCCGCGTACTTAAAAACCTTAAAGGAAATGCTATTGCTAATGGACTTGATCTTGAGAACACCAAAGTATACTTCTCATCTGCAAGCTGGGCCGCTCGCCCACTTCGACGAGGGGGACGCAAAGGTAAGCGCGTTAATCTTACTATCAAGGCAAAAGAAATGAAGAAGGAGACACCAACCAATGGATGAGAAGAAATTCGTTCAATTGAAAGAAGAAGAGCTTGAAGTTCGAGAATATATCAAGCACTCACTTGGAAAGGGACGCATTAGCGAAGTGTCTATTGAATACACTCCTGTTGGAGAGAAGATTATTGTCTCTACAAGCAGACCAGGACAAGTTATCGGAACACGAGGAGATAAGATTAACGAACTAACGAGCACGTTAAAGCGACGATTTAAACTTGACAACCCTCATATTGAGATACGGGAAATAACTGAACCTTTGTTCGACGCCCAGCTTGTTGCAGACGAGATTGCTCTTGGTCTTGAACGAAAAGGCTCACTCAAATTCAAACTGATTGCGTACCGTATGCTTGAAGATATTATTCGAGCAGGCGCATTAGGTGCTGAAATCGTGCTTTCTGGAAAGCTACCAAGCGATCGAGCTAAGAGCTGGAGATTTGCTCAAGGATACCTAAAGAAAACCGGAGACCCTGCTAAAGTAGTACAGAGAGCTATGGCTCAAGCTAAGACTATGTCTGGAGTCATTGGTATCAAAGTGAGCATCTTGCCTGCTAATGCCCATATCCACGATCGTATTGTGGTTGACGCAGCCCTTATTCAGGCCATGAAGAGCGGGATGGAAACGGCTGAAGCTGAACGTATAGCTGAAGAAGTGCCTAAGAAGAAAAAATCAACTAAGAAAAAGGGAGCACGTGAAGAATGAAAGGACTCAAAGGAAAGGATATAGTTAAGATGGATGCTAAGGAACGCAGTGCCAAGTTGAAAGAGCTTCGAATGGAGCTTGTAAAATCAAAAGTTGCTGGAAAATCGTCGAAAATACGAACCAAAGAGATTAAAAAGGCTATCGCACGCCTACTTACTGTCACCTCCGCGAGCCGTAAAAGCCCGTCGGTGACTGCACAATAGACATGGAGATAGACCCACGCACAGGACTGCCTGTTGAAGCTATCACATGGGAAGATCTCGCGAAAAGCGAGCAGAAGATTACGGTTTCAACTGTATCACGAAGATACGGAAAAATCACCACACTCGTGTCAGGATTTGACAAGAGTATTGATTTGAAACAAACCGCGAAGTCCTTGAAAGAGGCACTTGCCTGCGGAGGAACCGTTAAAGACGGCGTTATTGAACTTCAAGGAAACCACAAGAAGAATGTAAAACAGACTCTTGTAAAACTTGGGTTCTCGGAAGATTCCATTAACGACTAAGGTACACTACATGACTCAGAAAAAAACAACTCACAAACAAGAAACGCAACCCGCTTCCTTAGTGGCTACTCGAGGGCGTACCTTTCAAGGATACGTGACCAAAGTATTCCCTATGCGAGCAGTTATTGAATTCGAACGCACCATTTATATTAAGAAATATGAGCGATTCACTAAGAACAAAACTCGTCTTCATGCACGTATTCCTGAAGGAACGAGTGTTTCTGTTGGAGATTATGTTAAGGTTCGTGAATCACGCCCTTTGAGCAAGATTATCCATTTTGTTATTATAGAAGTTATACGGAAGGTGACAGCATGAAAGCAATGGCAGCTCGAGTAACGAGAGGACTCAATATTGGTTCGAATGTTGTTGCAAGCGATAACAGTGGTGCCCGTATTGTTCGTATCGTGGGTGTTAAGGGAGGAAAGGGAACGAAAGGACGACAACAATATGCTAAAGTGGGAGATATGGTCAAGGTATCTGTACGAGCCGGGAAGCCTGATATGATTGGAGTTGTTTTTGATGGTGTTGTTATTCGTCAGAAAAAATCATACCGACGCCTTACCGGAGAACGAGTAATGTTCGAAGATAATGCCGTTGCATTGCTTAAAGATGATAAAGGTAACCCTAAGGGAACTCAGATAAAAGGAGTCATGGCACGTGAAGCAGCAGACCGCTGGCCGATCGTTATGAAAATAGCCCAATTCGTCCTATGAAGCGCGCATTTTCATCTTCATGGAAGGGAAGTTCACAAGTACGAAAACAACGAAAGTATAGACACAATGCGCCACTTCACACAAGAAATAGCTTTTTAAACGCGCATCTTTCAAAGGAACTACGCGCTAAATACGGTACACGAAGTGTATCGATTCGTAAGGGCGATGAAGTCAGCGTTATGCGAGGCACCTTTGCTAAGAAGAAAGCCAAAGTGTCTATCGTTGATTTACGACGGGGACGCGTTGTGCTTGAAGGTATTACGCGCACGAAGAAAGATGGAAGCAAGACGAATGCTTTCTTCCGACCACACGTACTTTCAATTGTTGCACTTGCACTTGATGATAAACGAAGAATGAAGAAAACACCAAAGGAGAAACACAATGCACCTAACAAGATCTGAGATTGGAAGAGTAACCCCTATCCCGCGTAAGGGAACACGATACATAGCTCGGCCTCTTGCTTATACAACTTCTGCAGTAACTGTTCTTGCTGCGGTTCGAGATATGCTTCGTCTTGCTCGAACAGCACGTGAAGTGGAAGAAATGATTAAAGAAAAGAAATTGAAGATTAACGGTCGAGTGGTACGTGATGTTCGTGAGCCTCTGACTGTTCTTTCTCTTTTTGAAGCAGACAAACTCTACCTTGTAAGCCTCTTGCCTACTGGACGATTTACACTCAAACCAACTAAGAGCACCCATCGTGTTGCTAAGGTCATAAACAAGAAGCTTATGAAGAAGGGGGCTGTTCAAGTCAATTTACACGACGGAACTAACCTCATTACCAAAGAAAAGATTAACGTTGGAGATTCTCTTGAAATGGATACAAACTTGAAGATACTCAAGATTATTCCTCTAAAGACCGGAGCACAAGTGCTTGTTAGCTCAGGAAAAAACGTTGGTGCAATGGGAGTTGTTTCAGATATTGAAGGTGCAAACGTGGTGGTTACCCTTGATGATCGCAAAGTTTCATTGAAGCGCGCGCAGGTGGTGGCCCTATGAACAGTATGAGACGTCCTTTCATTGCGAAAGTTGTTCTAAGTGCTGGCGCTACAGGAACTGATCTTGCTAAAGCACAAAAATTGCTTGAAATTATCGCAAAGCGAAAGGCTCAAATTATCAAGGCAGGAGCTAAACAACGTATTCCAGAGTTAGGCGTAAAACCTGGTCTTGAGTTAGGCACGAGAATAACACTTCGAGGTAAAGAAGCTATGGTGCTCCTCAATAAACTATTAGGGGCAGTTGAAAATAAAATCTCTCGTAAATCGGTTGCTGAAAACCATTTCTCATTTGGTATTGAAGAATACATCGACATTCCTGACATGGAATATGTTCGTGAAATTGGTATTCGTGGTTTTAACGTGACCGTTGTATTTGAAAGACACGGTTTACGCGTAAAGCATAAAAAGATAAAGAGAGGGACAATCCCTGCTCGTCAACGCATCACCCCTGAGGAAGTAATTCAAGTAATGGAGGAGACGTTTAAGACGAAATTCGAATAACATGACTGCAAGCGACTGGAACAAAATTGCACGGACCCTGAAGGTCAAACCTGTTGTAATGAAGAAATTCTTACGACACAATAAGCCTAAGGCTCGGACATTTGGTACTTCAGCTCAGAAATGCCGTCGATGTGGGCGCTTTGGTGCTCACCTTGGACAATATAAGTTGCATTTGTGCAGACAATGTTTCAGAGAAATAGCGGAGGAAATCGGTTTTAAGAAATACAGTTAACATGAGCCAAGATATTGTTGCAGACACATTGAATCAAATTATGAATGCCAAGCGGGCAGGTCACACTAGTGTGAGCGTTAAGAAATATTCTAAATTCCTTATATCCGTTCTTTCTATTGGAAAACTAAAGGGATACATCCGAGACTTCAGAGTTAACGGTCGAAACCTCGACATCGAATTGGGAGATTCACTAAACTCTTGCCTTGCTATTAAACCTCGACACCTGGTAAAGGTTGATGAAATAATGAAGTATGTTCGTCGATACCTTCCTTCGAGACATATGGGTCTTGTTATTATCTCGACCAGCGAGGGACTTATGACTCACCAGACGGCTATAGAAAAAGGAATTGGAGGAAGCGTTATCGCTTACTTTTACTAAGGAGATCAATGACTAGTGAAACAGTTGCTATTCCCGAAGGAATTACGTGCCATGTTGAAGGTACACGCCTGACCTGTTCAAAGGGTTCTGTATCTGTCTCTCGCCAGTTTGCGATGCGCGGAACTGCTTTGACACTCAAAGGAAACACCCTTGAATTTGCTTGCCCTCGAGCTAATAAAAAGAATCGAGCAGTTATCAAATCAGCTGTTGCCCACGTTGCAAATATGTTTGCCGGACTTGAGCACCCGTATGTTTACGAACTTGAAATTTGTAACGTTCACTTCCCTATGACTGTTAAAGTTGATGGTTCTTCTTTTGTAGTCACTAATTTCCTTGGTGAAAAGGAAAAAAGAACGGCAGTTATATTGCCTACTGTTAGCGTAGATGTAAAAGGAACGAAAGTTGTTGTCTCGAGCCCTAACCTTGAATTGGCAGGACAGACTGCAGCGAATATTGAGAAAGCAACGCATGTATCGAAGCGTGATCGACGTGTCTTTCAGGATGGAATCTTTATTACAAGCAAGTGTGGGGTGCCTATCTAATGCGTAAACACAAATTCGTTCGTAGCGATACTGTTCGTCTCCTTCGTCTTGGAAAGAAGAGACCCAAGCTTCAGAAGTGGCGCAAACCGAGAGGAAGACATAGCAAGATGAGACGAAAGCATACAGGGTATGATATTCAGCCAGGTATTGGATTCAAACAGCCTGCAGCAGTCTCTGGACTCGTGGGAGGAAAGCGACCTGTGTATATCAACTCGTTTAATGATCTTAAGCACGTTCAAAAGGGAAGTTCTATAGTTATTTCTCGACGTATTGGGGCCAAGAAACGCGTTGAGCTCTTGAAGCACGCT
This sequence comes from Candidatus Woesearchaeota archaeon, assembly GCA_964630965.1. Taxonomy (GTDB): domain Archaea; phylum Nanobdellota; class Nanobdellia; order Pacearchaeales; family GW2011-AR1; genus JBBSZK01. The sequence continues at coordinate 9,277 of CAZVXB010000002.1, forward strand.
CATGAGATGCACATTACCATCGCTAATACACGAGGAGGTTCGCATGAAGCTCGATAAAAAGAAACTTGCTGCTCGAGCCATGGGTGTAGGTGCAGGAAGAATACTCTTCAATACTGAACGTCTTGGAGAAATTAAAGAAGCTATTACCAAGCAAGATATCAGAGATCTTGTACGGGATGGAGCAATCTATGTTCGTGAACCTCAAGGTCGTAAAGCAGTGGTTGCTCGCAAGCAACGACGTAGACAGGGAAGCTTTAGAAAGCGTGTGGGACAAAAGAAACGTTCTTATATGCTGTTTGTTCGGTCAGCACGACGATCACTTGCACACGCTGTAACTCAGGGAGATATCACTAAGGAACACGCAACAGCCATACGAAAAGAAGTCAAATCTCGACGTATTGTTATGAAGTCTGCATTGAGAGATAGAATGAAGGAGATAAAATCAGCATGAAAGGAATAGGAAGAACAGTAAAACGACGACGCATAGAATCTAAAACAGATTATGTTGCCCGAAAGAAATTACTTACTTCAGGTAGACCTCGTGTTGTCGTACGTAAAACAAACAGATATATTGTTGCGCAAATTGTAACTTCTGCACTTGCTCAAGACCACGTTGTTGTTGGAGTCTCATCTGCAGACTTGGTTGGACAGGGTTGGCCTGCTTCTATGAGCGGAAGTCTCAAGAGTTTGCCTGCTGCGTACCTCACCGGATTACTTTTGGCACATAAAGCAAAAGGCTCTGTTCAAGAAGTTATTCTTGATATGGGGATGCAGCGAAATGCTAAGACTGGGCGAATTTATGCACTTGTGGCAGGTCTCGTTGCAGGCGGTATCAATGTCCCCCACAATCCCGAATCACTTCCTGATCAAAAGCGTCTTGAGGGAAATACCCGAACACGCGAAGCATTTATAACACTCAAGGAGAAACTAGGAGCTCATGGCGGAAAAGGAAACAAAAAATAACCCGAAAGACCTGTTAGAAGTCACCCCTGAAGCACTTGAAAAGGCAAAGGACGTACTTCCTACACTGCGAAGTCCACGTAGCTCACGCGACCGTGATGCTGAAAGCCGTGAATCTCGACTTGCTAAGTGGGTACCTAAAACGCAAGTAGGTAAAGATGTTAAGAGCGGAGCCATAACCGATATTGACGCTATCCTTACTAGTGAACGTCGTATTCTCGAACCCGAGATAGTTGAAAGTCTTCTTCCTCTTGAAAGCGAACTCATTGAAATTGGTCAAGCTAAAGGAAAGTTCGGAGGAGGTAAACGCCGAGCCTGGAGAACCACTCAACGTAAAACTATGGAAGGAAATGTCGTTTCATTTTCTGCAATGGTTGTTGTTGGAGATAAAAAGGGCCACGTGGGCGTAGGAATGGGTAAAGGAAAAGAAACACTTCCTGGACGAGAAAAAGCTATGCGCTATGCCCGACTTGCTATACGAAAGATTAATCGAGGATGTGGAAACTTTGACTGTTCTTGTTCTGAACCTCACAGCGTTCCCTTTATTGTTGAAGGAAAATGTGGAAGCGTTCGTGTAAAGCTTATCCCTGCTCCTCAAGGTACTGGTCTTGTTGTTGGAGATGAACTAAAGAAAATACTGCGACTGGCAGGCATTAAAGACGCTTATGGAGTCACAAGCGGACAGACAAGAACTACATTCAATGCTATAAAAGCATGTTTTGATGCATTGCTCAAAACGAGGGATTACAAATGATACTCGTCATAAGAATTTCTGGCCAGGCACAAATACCGTATGATGTTGTTGAAACGCTTGATAGAATGCGACTTCGACGAAAGTTTATCGGAACGCTTATGGCAGATACTGTTGAAAACCGAAAGTTGCTCCTCAAGGTACGAAACTATGTTGCTTATGGGGTCATCTCTGAGAGTATGCTTGAGAAATTGCTCGAGGCGCGAGGTGTTGCCATTTCGAAGAAACCTTTTGACGCTAAGAAGATGGTAAGCACGCTCCAGACCAAAGGAATGAAAGAAGCAGGACTTAAGCCCTTTTTCAGACTTCACCCTCCACGAAAAGGAATTGACTCAAAGAAACACGTAGGTGTTGCCAAGGGAGTTCTTGGAGATCATAAAGGAGCCATTGATGCTCTTGTGGAGCGTATGCTATGAGCACCCGAAAGCGAATTAAGTCAAGTCGTTATCCGGGGAGTAAAACCCATGGTCGAGGACGTAAGAACCGAACAAGAGGGTCGGGTAACCGAGGAGGAGTCGGTATGTCTGGAAGCGGTAAGCGTGGAGATGCTAAGAAGACCCTTGTCATCCATATGTATGGGAATGATTATTTCGGAAAAGACCAACGTGGTGCCGGAACGCGCCTAAAGAAAAAGACCCCTACCCTCAGTCTTGCTACTCTTGTTGCTCAACTTGCACGTCGAGTTCGAGAGGGAACAGCACGTGATGAAAAAGGAACCTTCCATGTTGAAGCCGAAGATTACAAGATTGTAGGTAATGATGCTTTTGGTATTGCCTTACATATTAAAGCACGTCGGGCCTCGGCAGGAGCTGTTCAAGCAGTTGAACGCGCAGGTGGATCAATCTCGACGTTAAGTGAAAAAGAGTCGAGCTGAACGAAGCTTTAAAAACCTCTTTGTTTTCTGGGTCGCATGGTCTTACGCCAAATAATATCTTATCTTCCTGAAGTTAAAAAGCCCAGTGAGAAGAAAGTAAGTTTCAATGTTAAACTTAAATGGACACTCATTATTTTAGGTATCTTCTTCGTACTTTATAACATCCCTCTTCACGGTTTAAGCTCAAATTCTCTTGAACGATTCAAGTATCTTGCCACTATTCTTGGAACTGACTTTGGAAGTATCATTAGCTTGGGTATTGGACCTATTGTTATGGCCTCTATTATCCTCCAACTCCTTGTGGGGTCAGGCATTCTTTCTATTGACGTAAAGAGCGAAGAAGGTAAGAAGTACTATCAAGGATTACAGAAATTAGGAGTTATATTTTTCATATTGTTTGAGGCTTGTGTCTACGTGCTTATGCAGGGATTGCAGGCGGCACCTGGATTTACAGGCGTTGTTATAGCTCAACTCATTTTAGGAGGACTTGCTATTATGTTCATGGATGAAGTTGTGAGTAAGTGGGGATTCGGTTCAGGAGTTTCTCTGTTCATTATCGCAGGAGTTGCACTTCAGCTCTTTACAGGACTCTTTCAATTTGTAGGGGCATCGGGAGAGAACTGCCTTCTTGACTTTAGCTCAACTCCGTGTGGAGGAAAAGTGCTTGTTATATTACAATCATTCTTGAATGGAGCTCCTCGTGAAGCCCTTCTTGCCTTTGCTATTATTGCCATGACGGCTATCGTCTTCCTTGCCGTCGTTTGGGCCCAGAGTTTGAAAGTTGAGATTCCTCTCACGTATGATCGTCTTCGAGGATACCCTGTTAAATGGCCCCTATCTTTCTTTTATGCTTCGAACATGCCCGTTATTTTAGTAGCTGCCCTCGTTGCGAACTTCCAACTCTTTGCGGGGCTCTTTGAAAACTGGCTTGGGCACCCTACGTTCTTAGGAACGTTCTCTAATGGGGTTCCTGTTGGAGGGGTTGCGTTCTGGATGGGACACTCTGACCTTGTTACAAGCGTTATTCGAAACAGCCTTCAATTTTCCCAAATAATGCAAGCTATAACGCACATTATATTCTATGTTGCTCTATCTGCAATGTTCTCTGTATTTTGGGTAAAAACGGCAGGAATGGATGCTTCAAGCCAGGCACGTAATATTATGAACTCGGGGCTTCAAATTCCTGGATTTAGAAAAGATGAACGTGTTCTTGAAAGCGTGCTCGTTCGGTATGTCACTCCTTTGACTATTATGGGTGGAGCCGCAATCGGTCTTTTAGCCGGACTTGCAAACTTATTAGGAGTCATAACTTCTGGCACGTCTATATTGCTCGCAATCACGATTACCTATCAACTTTATCAAAACATTGCGCAACAGCATGCCGTTGACATGCATCCAGCATTGCGCAACTTTATCAAATGAGTATGATGAAGGGTCTACGGACTCTGTTTATAGTTTCTCTTATTGGTATCCTTATAGCTTTCTTTTGGGACCATCTCCCCTCGGTAAAATCGGCCATTCACACAGTGCTGGACCCGAGTTTAGGTGCGCTTCTTGATTGGAATGTAAGTTGGGGCATCTTAATCGTTTCTCTTGCTATTTCGCTTATTACTTCCCTTCTTCAGAAATATATGACTGATCAAGAGACGCTCAAATCTATTCGAGCGGAGCAAAAGCTTATTGGAGACCAGATGAAAGAGTTTAAAGACCATCCTGAAAAGCTACTCGAGTTGCAACGAAAACAAATGCCTTTGTTAGGAAAATCGATGGAACTTACTATGCGACCTACGCTTTACACGGCAGTCCCATTCATTATACTTATACGATGGTTCGGAGACTACTTCGCAGACCATAGCGTAAAGATTTTTGGATTATTGAGCTGGCTTTGGGCTTACATTCTCTTTGCCATTTTGTTCTCGCTTGTTTTTAGAAAGGTATTTAAATTAGCCTGAGACCGACGACCATGGAACAAGCCCTCCTCGAACGCGTTCAAGTCTTACACCAAGAGTCTGAAGCACTTGAAGAACGAATGACTTTTGTAGATAAGCAAGTGCAAGAACTGACTGATTTTCTTGGTCATTTGCATGTGCTTCAAGCAAGTTCAGACCCTTCTTTCTTTTCATCAGTCGGAAAGGGTGTTTTCGTAGAGACTCGGTTAGCGAATAAACGCCTTCTTATCGATGTGGGTGCAGGAGTCCTTGTTAAAAAAGAAATAAGAGAAGTTCAAGAAATAATTCAAGGGCAGTTGGAAGGTCTACGAACTATGCGCCACGAAACCCAAACTTCGCTTGAAGAACTCCATGCCGAGTTTGAAAGACTTATTTCTCAGGTAGAAGGATTACCAAAGAGCTGAACGAGAAAAACTATTTAAGCCGTGTTCGGTGCGTATCACTATATATGTTAGAGGTGTTAATAAGCCCCCAGAAGGCCGAACGTGAGCCATGGGAATTGTTCTTTGTAGGCGCTTTCTACGCGAGCGTAGCTATTCTTCTTGTAAATTGGATATTTGCTCGGGATGCTGTACTTGTAAAATATTCAGGAATATTAACCGTTACATTTACCGTTATGTTTTCTCTTCCGTTTATGTACTACATGATGCGCTTTGAAGAAAAGAAGATAGAACAACGACCAGGGATGTTTCGTCTGCTGCGAGAACATGAACGGGCCATTTGGACCTTTCTCTGGCTTTTCACAGGATTTGTTGTAGCATTCTCATTTTGGTACATGTTGCTCCCTACAACCCACACCTATCGGGCTCAGATTGAGACGTTCTGTGCCATTAACAGACCCGAACAGTACGACGGATGTCTTGCTCAATTTGGAGGATCTAAAGGAGTGCAACAGACCGCGTTTGCAGGAAACAAAGAACGCCTTTTTCTTATATTTGCGAATAATATTTACGTACTTATTTTCACCCTTGTTTTTTCTCTGGTATTTGGAGCAGGAGTCATATTTATCCTTGCTTGGAACGCGAGCGTGATTGCTGCAGCGATAGCTATATTTACAAACTCTGATCTGGCCAATCTTCCCCTTGGGCTTTTGCGGTATCTCATTCATGGAATTCCCGAAATAGCTTCTTATTTCGTTGCAGCTCTTGCGGGAGGTATTATCTCTGTCGCGGTTATACGTCATCAGGTTGGCTCTGATCAGTTTTGGGAAATACTCCAAGACTCCTTAAATTTGGTAATTGTATCTGTTGTAGTCTTATTTTTGGCAGCACTTATGGAAGTTTTCTTAACCCCTCTTTTGTTCTAGGCATTGAAAGATTTATATAACGAAATGTAGATGATATTTTATGAAAGTCTTATGTACTCGGTGTGGGTATCGATTTGAGACGCGAACTATTAAAGATGCCTGCCCTTATTGTGGAGAGCGCAACAAGCTAACAAAGCTTGAAGACGCTGAGGCGCTTGTAGACCAACTCTAATGGTAGCAGTTCTTTTGGTTGGCCTCATTGCAGCATCATTTCTCTTAACTTTGTTTCTTATGCCGTACTGGATACGTAAGGCCCATCAGATTACTTTGGTTTGGAAAGATATGAACAAGTACAATCACCCGCTAGTTGCGGGCTCGGGAGGAGTTATTGTTGCCGGCGCGTTTGTTGTATCTATTCTTTTCTATATTGCGTATAGGGTATTTTATCTTGATACCTCTTCGTATCTTGTAGAAATACTTAGTATGCTTGTTACTGTAACACTTTTGGCAGGAATTGGATTTATTGATGACTTGTTTGGGTGGCAGAGGGGAGGGCTCTCACGTCGAACACGCATTGTGCTTGTTGCGGTGGCATGTCTCCCCTTGGTGGCTATTAATGCAGGGAGATCTATAATGGACTTTCCTCTGGTAGGGGCTGTTGACTTGGGGATATTCTTTCCCCTTATTCTTATTCCACTTGGAATTGTGGGGGCATCTACTACCTTTAATTTTCTTGCAGGATTTAACGGTCTTGAAGCGGGACAAGGAATCATTATATTAAGTGCGCTTAGTGGAGTAGCTTATTTTACTGGTAACCCTTGGCTTTCGGTCATAGGCATGTGTATGGTTGCAACCCTCTTTGCATTTTTATTGTTTAACTTCTTTCCCGCGCGTGTTTTCCCGGGTGACTGCCTAACCTATCCCGTGGGGGCGATGATTGCTATTATCGCTATCCTGGGGAATTTTGAAAAGATAGCCCTTTTCTTCTTCATACCTGTGATTATAGAAGTTATATTAAAATCACGTGGAGCGTTTGTTAAACATTCATTCGGAAAACCATTGGGTAACGGTTCACTTGATATGCCCTACCCGAAGATTTATGGGCTGACACATCTTTCTCTTTTTGTACAGAAGAAGATGGGAATTGTCCCTAGTGAAAGAAAAACCGTTTATCTTATTTGGGCTTTCCAACTAATTGTTATTGTATTGGGTTTTATTTTATTCTATAAGGGAATCTTTTACTAACCATGTTTGACAAGGATTTCGTACGCGGGGGAGCGATACTTGTTTTTTGTTTTGGCATATCTAACATCATCAATTTCGGGTTTCATTTTGGGATGGCTCGTCTCTTGAGTCTCTCTGACTATGGTATTTTGGCCACTCTTTTATCTATTATTTATCTTCTCGCGCTTTTTTCAGAATCGATTCAAACCGTCGTCTCCAAATACGCGAGTCATGCAGGTAATAGTTTAACCCAAATAATGAAAGATTCTACAAAGAAAGTCTCTCGTTTATCCATCGGATTTTTCTTAGCTTATCTTGTGCTTTCAATTCCTCTTTCCTTCTTTCTTAATATTAGTTATGCAATACTCTCTCTCAATGGACTTATGATTTTTGCAACGTTTTACATGCCGATTAATAGAGGGTTGCTTCAAGGCAGAAAAAAGTTTTTAGCACTTGGAGGAAATATGATATTTGAATCGGTTGCAAAACTTGTTCTCTCGCTTATTCTTGTTTTTGCAGGCCTTGCCGTATATGGGCCAGTTATTGGAGGGCTCTTAGGTGCAGCAACTGCCTACGCTCTTTCTTTCATTAATCTTCGCCCGCTTTTGAAATCAACAAAAAAGACCCTCCATGAAAAAATAGTTTATAATTCTGGAAAAGAAAGTTTCTTGACTGTACTCGCCATAATGATCTTCTTTAGTATCGATATTGTTGTTGCACGAATCGTTTTTGAGCCCGATATGGTCGGAAGCTACGCTATTGCATCTATGGTTGCTAAGACTATCTTCTTTGCTGCTCAGCCCTTGAGTAAGACTATGTTTTCATTCACTGCTGGAAGTGTAAAACCTGCTCAATCTCGAAAGATTCTTTTTAACACTCTCGTCCTTGTTATTGGAGGAATTGTAACTGCCTTGGGTCTCTTTTATTTCTTCCCTGATTTCTGGATACAACTCTATTCAGGAAAAATTCTTCCAGACGCATCGAAAACATTATTCATTTTAGGAGTTGCCTATAGTCTTATGGCCCTTTCCAACGTTCTTCTATTCTACAAAGTCTCTATGAACAAGATAGATTCTCTTCTTCCTCTTCTTCTGATGCCCTTGGTTGAGATTGTACTGCTCTTTGTTTTCTCAGGCAGCCTCATACAATTCTCTTTTGCTCTTGTGGCGAGTTCCGCTTTATTCTTCTGGGTCGCACTTATAACTAATTCTCGTTAGCTTTAAAAAGCCAACCTCTGTCGAGTTAGGTGAAGCTGTCTATTATTGTCCCTGCCCATAATGAAGGGCGACGTTTGCCCCCTATGCTCAAGAGTTATTCTTCCTATTTTAATGAACTTCAAGCAAGGAAGGTATTAAACTATGAACTTTTAGTAGTCATAAACAATAGTACTGATAATACTCGTGAGGTGGTCAAAGCTGCGCTGGCAACTAATAGGGCGATACGCTGCCTTGACTTTGAGGAAGGAGGCAAGGGGTTTGCCATTGTTGAGGGTTTCAAAGATGCACTTAGTCGACCCAATGACCTTATTGGATTTGTTGATGCAGATATGGCTACTTCTCCAGAAGAGTTTTACAAACTCGTTCTAGCCCTCAAGAATAATTCGGGTGTTATTGCTGCTCGTTGGAGACCTGATAGTAGAATAACTAAGCAAACGCGATTTTCTCTCTTGAAGAGCAAAATATTCAATTTTATTGCTCGCTCGCTTTTTCTATTTCCCTATAGCGACACTCAATGTGGAGCAAAACTGTTTACTCGTAGGGCAGTAGAGTACGTATGTACCCGAATGAGCATTACTAAATGGGCTTTCGATATAGACCTCCTCTACAAACTTAGGTCAGGAGGTTTTTCAGTCATTGAAATACCCACTGTTTGGCAAGATAAGAGTGAATCTCATCTGAAGGTTTTTCATGCCTCTCTTGAGATGTTTTTAGCCATTGTTCGCCTTAGAATTATTCATTCCCCGTTTTCCTTTATAGTTCGAGCGTATGATTCCCTACCACAAAGCCTAAAAGTCCATCATCGCTTTTGGAGACTATGAATATCGCTTTTGTTGCCTCGCAGGGAGGCCATTTAGGACAGATACGGATTATATTCACAAAAGAAGTTATTGGTAAGAACAAAGCCATCTTGATAACCGAATCTGAAAAGGGGAAACATATGAAAGAAAGACACTTTCAGGGAACCTATAGGACCTACTTCTTCGATAAAGACGTTTTACGCTTTAACCCTCTTAAGTATCTCAAGACCCTTCTTACTCTCAAGAGCTTATTTCAAAGGGAAAAGATAGACCTTGTAATAACCAATGGAGCACAACTTTCTATACCTGCAGTTGTTGCAGCTAGACTTGGAGGACGGAAAGTTATTTTTATTGATACTATCGTTCGCACGAAAACCCCTAACTGGTCTGCCCGCTTTTGTTATTTCTTTTCTAATATCTTTATTGTGCAACATAAATCCATGGTAAAGAAATACGGTAAACGAGCTATTTATCGAGGAGGGATCTTGTGATATTTGTGACTATAGGTACGCATCCTCAAGGGTTTAATCGCCTCCTTAAACATATAGATATGCTTGCGGGAAAAATAAATGAAGAAATTATTATTCAGAGAGGATTTAGCTCATACGTCCCCCGTAATGCTTCCTCATTTACTTTTGTTGATGATCTTAGCCCTTATTACTCTAAAGCAAGACTTGTTATTAGCCACTCTGCTACAACGGTTCTTGAATACTTGTTAACTCAAAAGAAACCCATTATAACTGTTCCTCGTCAGAAAAAATATGGGGAGCACATAAATGACCATCAGGTCGAGTTTGCACTTTTCCTTGCGAAAAAAACCGGAATTCCAGCCATTCTTTCTATTTCAGACATTACACTTCAGCTTCTAACGAAATATAACAAAAAACCGATTGTGGATAAGAAGAATCTTGCAAAACTCCAAGGGTATTTTAAAGAAATTCTTACAAAAAATGATTAAAGAAAAAATACCTCCCTTTGCCCAAGATAGAGATAGTTATGTTCTCAATCTTGCACAGCCACATAAGAAGGACTCGATTTTGAACATAGGAGTTTCAAATATACCTCGAATAGAAATGCAGTTGGAGAATAAAGTTTCCTCGTGCACAACAGTTGATATCGACGAAGAGAAAGTTTCTTATGCGCAAAAATTTCTGAAGAAGGCTAAATTGGTTATAGACGACATAACTTCTCCTTCAAAACTAAGGAAAAATTCTTTTAACACAATCATAATGCTTGAAGTCTTGGAACACTTAGATAATGATGAACATATCCTCAAAATAATTAATGGTCTCTTGAAAAGAGGAGGGAGGCTTGTTATTTCGGTCCCAACCGACCATCCGCTCCATGTAATAAACCCTGTAAAATATACTCAACATAAGAGACATTATTCAAAGAAGAGACTTATTACTATATTAGAGCGAGCAGGGTTCACTATTGAACATTTTAACGTTGTTGAAGACTGGAAACTTCTTGCTAACCTTTATGTCCACCTTTTCAATAAATATGTTCGTGGAAAAAAGAGAAATTTCAACTTCTTTGACCAGGGCGGTAACAGGACGTATGGAAGGTTAAACAAATCTGGGCTCGACTTTATAGTTTCTGCACGAAAAGTTATTTAGACTTCTTCAATAACGATACGAAATTTCTGAAGAAGAGAAGCGTTATAAGCCCATATTCTAAAGTCATAAAGAAAAGATAGAGGGGGTGTAAAAACCAAAACAGTTTTTTATCACGTGAATACATCTTAATGGCCAAGAAAAGAGGCCCAACCAAACTTAAGTTGTAGGCTACTCTTAAAAAAAAGGCTATTTTTTGATGAAGAGTGTTACCTGTCCAACTATACTCTTTTGACCCAGTGTCTTTTGTTATGAACCTATAGAAGTAGAGTGCCTTCTTTCTTAAATGATTTTCAAAATTAGAGGAAGTTTTGTGATAGATGTAAACCTCCAGAGGTATAGCGACCTTCATCTTATGTTTTGCCATTCGAGCAAAGACATCGACGTCACGTGTATACCCTCCTATTCGTTCGAAAACCTCCTTCTTGAATATACACCCATTTGCCCCTCCAAAAAGAACGTTTGTTGGATTCAACTCATGAACATAGTATTTGCCTTCAATCTCCTTGAAATTGGAAGGATTGATAATGACTTGAGAAACAAGAGAATGCGGTATGGCAAACGGGTCTTCAACCCCTATAGCGTTAACGTAGTGCAAAAATGGAGAGTCTCCTTTTTTTGATTTTAGAAGAGATTGAGAGGCGACTATTGAAGAATCCTTGTTAAATGGCTCCAACATAGATTTTAACCACTTTTTCTGGAGAATTATATTGTCATGATCAAGGAGAACAACAAAAGAACCCTCTGCTGCGCGTATCCCTTGATCCTTGCTCATACCCTTTCCTTCGGATAGTTTAAGAGGGTTGTGTAAAAGACGGATGAACGAGTATTTCTTCATGAATCTAGATACAATCTCGAGCGTCTTGTCTTTTGACCCTCCGTCTATTATGATTATTTCATAATTTTCTTGTGGAAAATCCTGTGAGACTATACTTTCTAAGCATTCATTAAGAGTTCTTTCTGCATTTAGTATGCCTAAAACAAAACTGACTACTATCCTTTTTTTCATAGTTTTATTTTTTTATAGGGTATTTTATCAACAAAAATCTCAAACCAGATTTCTAAGTTAAGAAGAACCCATATTTTATGCTCTGACTTAAAAGAAGTATCTGAGACTAATTCTTCAATAACTTCTTTTTTGAATATACCTCTATTTGCTAATCTTTGTAGAAAAGGAATCACTCTCTTCCTTGTTTTATTGTCATTAAACCATTCATAGAGTGGAACTGTAAACCCTTGTTTTTTTCTTTCTATAATCTCTCGAGGTAAATAAGGGGCTATTGTTTGCTTAAACAGCCGTTTATTGTGCTTATCGGAATAGGGTAAACCTGCAAAATAATCTATCAAATCTTTATCCAGGAAAGGCGCCCTTACCTCGAGTCCGTGAGCCATACTCATTTTATCAACTTTCATAAGAAGGTCGTTTGGAAGCCATTCTTCAAAATAATAGCGTTGTGCTGCTTCCTCTAAACTCGAACTGCTCTCTAGAATATTGTCAAAATTGTCTTTTCCCTCGGATAATAGACCCATTGATTTTTTTTCTGAATCGTTAAAGGGAAAATAGAACAAGCCCTTGAAAGCAGATTCTACGTTCTTCTCATTACAAATATTGGACATTGCCTTAAATTTGTTTTTTGAAGGATATTCATTAAAGATAGCAAGTGCTGAAAAAAATAAAGACAGCCCTTTACGAAAGATACGTGGCTTAGAGTAGAGGCCCTTCATTTCTGATAAATAGTTATAACTATCATATCCCCCAAACACCTCATCTCCCCCTTCACCTGAAAGAACAACCTTTACTTTTTTGGAAACCTCTTTACATAAAAGATACGTCGGGAGTGTTGCCGGATCAGCAAGAGGCTCATCAAGAAAATAAACTACTTCCGGAAGATACTTGAGCGTATCTGCCTCTACCCTTATTTCATGATGATCTGTCTTAAAGGCTTTCGCTACTATTCGAGCATAGGGGGATTCATCAACTTTACTGTTAAAGGTTACTGAGAAGGTTTTGATTTTTTTAGTGAATCGAGACCTCCAGAAAGAAAAACCCCCACAGGAACGTCAGATAGAAGCCTTTTTTTTACGGCATTCTCTATGAGAGAATCAACTTTTTTTATATCAGAGCTATGCCTCTCTTTAAAGGAAGGGAGAGAATAATATTTTTTTATTATTAGTTTTCCTTTTTTATAAACAGCAGACGTACCTGGAGCTAATTTCTTTATCTCTTCAAAAATGGTTTCTCTCCCAGGAGAATACCTTAAAGTTAAGTACTGTGATAAAGAATCGTTATCTATAGTGGGAGAATGAGGGGGAATTACGAGGGCTTTTATTTCTGAGCTAAACAGCAGCTTTTCGTCCTTGAGTAAATAATACAGAGGTTTTTTCCCTATTCTGTCTCGTGCCAGAAAGAGAGATTTCTTCTTGGCGTCCCAAAGGGCAAATGCGAACATCCCCTCTAGTTTTGCACAGATGGATTCTCCATACTCTTCGTATCCGTGAATTATAACTTCTGTGTCTGAAGAGCTCTTAAAGAGGTGTCCTTTTGACTGAAGTTCCTCTTTCAGTTCAGGGTAATTCCATATTTCTCCATTGAAAACGAGGACTATAGACTTTGTTTCATTAAACATGGGCTGGTGGCCTTTCTTTGAAAGGTCGATTATGCTTAGCCTTCTATGTCCTAATGAAATTCCTTCGTCAACAAAGAAACCAGAGTCGTCGGGCCCCCTATGGCTTATAGTTTGGGTCATTTCCTTGATGAGAGAAGCATCTTTCCAGGTAAATCCTGTTATTCCACACATACTCTGGTCCTAAGCTAAACAATTTATAAACGTTAGGAAACCAACTTTACGAGTATTCTATTTCGTATACGACGAGCAAAACTTGTGTTTGTTGCGGGTCTGCAAAATAAACCTGCACAGGGCGTAAACGAGCTAGGTTTTTATTTATCCACTCTTGCGTCCAGTCTGGATGAACTTCAAATACGGACACCATTAAATAACGGGGGCGGTTCTCCTCTATCAGTCTATCCATCATATCTATTTTGGAAGGGATGTATGCATAGGATGAATTTGGATCCCTTACCTTTGGAGGATAGGTGATTATTTTTCTTTCGGTATACGTTGTAGCTTGCGTATAGGAAACACTTAGAACTGTATCTTCTTTATTTGAATTATCTTTTATCCAGAGGGAAGCTTCCTTTACTGGAAGATAACTGCCTTTTTTTATGTTTATCAGAGCGTTTGTGTGTTGTAACTGGTAGAATAAAAAGAGACCTAGGCAAATAATGAGAACTATGGCTCCAAGTCGTTTATAGTATCCTTCTGCGATTTCTGAAAGATATGTTAACCCTTCTGCAGCGAAATACATTATAAAGGGTATTATAAGAAAGACCCAACGATCCTCAATCGTCCCCCTTATATAGAATATGTAAAATAAGGTGAGAACGAGTAAGAGAAGTATAGAAAAGAGATGTGGGTCGAGTCTTTTTTCTTTTATTTTTATCAGAAGGTCAAATGAAATGAGAAGGTTGAACAATGCTGCTGCGATTCCTCCTACAAACAGTATGAAAAAGAGAAGTTTCGGAAATTGATAGAAGAAGGAGAAAACCATCCACCCCAAATCCCATCCTTGCCCAATTCCGGTTCCACCTATATAGGAGGGAGCGAATGCTACAGGATTGCCGAACAGGATATATTGCCAAATTCCGAAGGGAATAAGAGCAACTATGAACGAGATAAGGGCAACCCAATAATTCTTCTTTTTTATAAAAGAAAAACCGTCTTTGAATAATACAAAGAGGAAAAGAGTAAGAGGGATGAGTAGTGCTGAAATTTTAAAATAAAACGCGAGTGCTGCAAAAACCCCTCCATAAATAGCATGGATCCTTTTATCTCCTTTAAAGAGTTTCCAGAAAAATAAAATAGAAAGCAATTGGAAGCTCAAGGAGAAGAAGTCTGGTTGAAATCTAACTGACCAAAATAGAAAAGACCAGACAAAGGAAGAAGTAAATGCAGCGATGAGAGCAACTTTTTTGTTGAAGAGTTCCTTTCCTAAAAGATAGATTATGACGACTACGGCTACTGAGGGAAGTAAAACAAGTAAAAATTTAAGAGCTCCTTCAGTGAGGCCTATTTTTAAAAGAGGAACAGCTAAAAGCTGAAAGAGTGGGGGGCGTTGCAGGTTTATATCGTATGGAACGCCAAAAGCCCAGTGTTTCGCCGTCGCCATGTACTCTGCTTCATCCCACCAAAGCGTTTGACCAGCAGATTGAATAAAAAAGTAAACCCTTACTGCAATTGTTGCAAGAATTAACAATACAAATGAGAAATTATATTTATCTTTCAACCAGTTTTTGATTTCTTTTTGAGACATGTTTGGGTACCTGAACTAAAACAGCTATTTATACCTTCGGGAAAAGCACCTTTCTACTGCACTTAAAACTTCTTCGGGAGAAATGCTTGATACCAGTTCCTCGTTAAAGACATCACTTTTTTCGGGAAAGAAGTTATACAAAAAAGGAGAGACTATTTTCGTAAGGAAAGTATATCCTTCTACCTCATCTGGACTTGTGCAAAAGAAGAGACCGATAGTTTTTTTATGTAAACCTATCGCTATGTGGAGAGCAAAACTATCGGAACAGATAACTGCAGCACATTGATTTAGAAGAGCACTGAATTCACCTTTAGTATTGTGGGGGTCGTTCTGATAAATGCGAATAGCCTCTGATTTGAGCTCCTGACAAAGATGGGCGTGCTCTTTAACTTCGTTCGGTCCACCGAATAGAATAATAGTGTAGCCTTTTAAGGTTGCATTTTTTATGAACTCCTTAAGATTCTTTCTTGACCATTTCTTTGAGGGCCAGCGATCTGAGGCGCCCAGATGTACTCCGATAAGACGGGAGGTATCTATACCCTTATCTTTTATGAATTGTTCTGCTTTTTTTAAGTCTGCTTTAGAAAGAACAAGATCGTAAGGTTTCTTACTAGGTTGAAGTTCTGCGGCTGAGAACATCATTTCTTGATACGTTTTTTTATTCTTTCTTTTAAGGTCGTCATCAAAAACAGTGTTAAGATAATACTCTGCTCCCGGATTGCCTGCCACAGGATACCCGTCCGATTCGTAAAAACCTCTTTTGACCTTGGCAGATATGTCGTTTGCAAGAGCGAGCGCTTCTGAATCGAGGTCGAAATTATACAGAATATCTGCTTTGGGCTTTGCTGGAAGAGGGAGCGTAAGGATTGTGTCTATGTAGGGGGCGCCCTTGAGAACGGTATCGATATCCTTCTTAGTTATAAGGGTCAAGTGGGCAGAAGGGTTTTCTTCTTTTATAGAGCGTATAATGGGCAGCGTTCTCACCACGTCTCCTGCTGCCCCGAGTTTAATGACTACAATATGCATGTTTTCGTTACGATCGACATCTTTTAAAATTGTCGTTTAATCTAGCTTTATGAAAGTTTACATTGCAGGAACATTGAGCACTCCTGAAGAACGTGAAAGGTTAGAACGCCTGGCTGAAGTCTGTGCTAAAGAAGGTTTTGATACTTTTTTGCCCCATAGAGATGTGGGTCTTTTTTCTGAAAAACGTAACTCTGCATTAATTTTTGAAGGAGATATACTCAAAGGTTTGGAGTGCTGTGATTTAGTTGTTGCTTCATTGGAAGGATTACATGTTGGAGCAGGAACAGCCTGGGAGCTTGGCTATGCCTATGCAAAAAAAATCCCCATGGTTGGAATAAAAACAGATGAACCTGTAGAAGACGCAATAGAATATCTTAGTTCCATCATTGTAGCTTCCCTCCCCATAGTTACATCGACTAAAGAACTACAATCATTTCTCTCTCAATTTAAGAAGTCTCATTAAGGGGGCTCGTTGAAGAAGTGGTTATCTCCCCTCGCCAACCATCATTATAGTTTTTCCCTTTTTTCAATTCTAGATACGCTTTACTATAGATATAGAGGCGAGCTATGAATGACTCTGCTGTCCAAATATATTCTCGAAAATTTCGAGGATATGAAAGCGCAAACACTGACCCCCATTTGATTTCGTTCCATAGGCTCTTAGTGCGAGGCATATCGGGAGCTAAAGCATCGAGACGTTCATGTGCTTTTATATTCCTCACTTTTTGCCCCACCCAATCTTTCCAATTACTAGGGTTTTTTACATATACATGCGCTTCCGGAGCATACGCAATACGATATCCCTTTCTCCAAATAAGATAGGGGATAATGCTATCTTCAGACGTTTCTGTAGGAAAATCTAAAATGATTCCTTTTCTAATTGCAAATAAGTATCCTGAACATTCGAAAAAAACCTTTTTTTCTGATAGTCTTCGACGCACAGTATCTATTCCATCCATGAACATATGTGCCCAGTAACCATACCGAGTTGAACGGTCTTCGAGTGGTATGGGATGTCCGGTAACACATCCGATTTGAGGGTCTTTAAAGAAAGAAACGATGTTCTTTAGAGCACCCTTTTCAAGAAAAACATCTCCATCCGTTAATACAAAGAGGTCCTTTAGATTAGATGAGCCCTTTTCTTGAAAGAGAAGGTTGAGCGCGTAAGCCTTTCCTTCCCCAGAGTCAAGAAAAAAAGACCAGCGTGGATCTTTTATCTCTTTCTTTATGTAGATCTCTGTTTCTGGAAAAGGATCAACCAAAGTCAAGTGTAGGTCCTTTCCTGAATAGTTTTCTAGAATAGCTCTCATTGCTTTAACTGTCGCTCGTGGTTCTTTGTACGAAGTAATGATTACGTCAATCATGCTACCTCGAGAGGATAATCTACAGGTCGAATAATAACCATCTTTTCTTGGGACGGACGTTGAGCTTCGATTCGACATTTTTTTGTACCTTGTTTGCCTATGTCCGATAGTTCAACCGATAAAACCTTTAACTTCTCGCCCCCTATAATCAAGGTTTCTCCTATCTTTACATCGCCAGCTTTCTTCTTCATACTTGTATTCAGAGATGTAGACTTATAAAGATTATTTGCCTCTGATTTTTATGAAACGAGCACTTGTACTCTGTTCTGGAGGGATGGACAGCTGTGTTCTGGCTTATCACTTAAAAAAGCAAGGGCATTCCTTACATTTGCTCTTTTTTGATTATGGACAAAATGGAGTAAACCAAGAACTTGCGTGTGTTCGTTACCATGCACGCATATTAAAAAGTAAAGTGCATATCGTAAAACTTCAAGCTATAGGTTCTTCTCTTATTCATAGTAAACAATCATTTAAACCAATAACTAAGGAAATGCTTAAAGACACACGTTCTGTAAGCAACCAATGGTACGTTCCTTGTCGTAATCTTATTTTTCTTTCTCATGGATTATCTATTGCAGAGAGCGAGTTTGGAGATAAGAAACCTCAGATGGACCTTTTTGTGGGTTTCGGGTCGGAGGGAAATGATTGTTATCCTGACGCCAGCAAGCGATTCATTAATCTCTTTAATAGGACGGGAAAATTTATTTCGGGGAAGAAAGTTTTTGCCCCTTTTATAAACAAAGATAAAGAAGACATAGTAACAAGAGGATTAGAATTGGGAGTTAATTTAAAGAAAACATGGAGCTGTTATTCCAACGCCAAAAAACATTGCGGTTTATGCCTTGCTTGCGCTCTACGCAAACAAGGGTTTTATTGGGCAAATACCGTTGATCCGACAGACTATCTTGCCTGAAGAACGAGAGTGTTTAGTTTTTTCCCTATAACATCCCACCTATAATTTTCTGCAGTGGTGCGTGCTTCCTTCCTAATCTTTTTCTTCTCTTTTGATTGAAGAGTGAGAACTTTATTTAATGTTGATATAAAAGAAGGAAGACTATTATTCTTGAAAAGAAATCCGTTTTTTCCCGAAGCAATTATATCTGCATTTCCCTTATTATCGCTCGCGATAACTACCTTTCCTCTTGCCATTGCTTCGACGAGAGCTTGAGGCATTCCTTCGCTTAATGAAGGGAGGATAAAATATTCAGAAGAGTCTAAAAGAGAAATTTGCTCGGAAACATTGTAGAGTTTATTTTTTATTGAAATCGATGAATGAACGTT
>CAZVXB010000003.1:0-18907 GCA_964630965.1 Candidatus Woesearchaeota archaeon
GGTATTGGGGGTTGTACTCATGGCTTTGGGATTGGCTGTTTTTATCATAGGGGTTAGTCGTCTCTATATGGCTAATGTTGACCAAGAAAGCGAAAACGCAAAACGCACTCTTGATGTTATTCTTGGAAAAATGGAAGCACTATCTGAGAATCAATCAACAATGGCTACCCTACAAGGATTTTCAGGTGCAAAGAACTGGTTTCTACAAGGGTGGGGCGTCTCGAGTTCTAGTCGCCCTCAAAAATGTTATTTCTCTTCCTGTGTTTGTCTTTGTCCTGGTGAAGGGTCAACTGTGTGTCAAAAAGAGGGTTTTTGTCGTTCTGTTTCTCTTCCCGTTATAGTTCAAGGAGATACGCTTATAACTTTTGATTACGATGCACAGGGAAACAGAATTGATGAACAACGTTCAATTCGTTCTACCTTCTCTCTTCAAGAGAATCTCTTTGAAGTAAATGTCTCTAAGTCTGAAAGTTCTATTCTCTTGCAAAGCCCTCTTGCTCGAATTATTACTATGCCTTCTAGTGGGACTATTGGTCCACGCCCTGGAGGGCCTTCAACACAAGGAGATATCTAACATGAATATTCGAGGGGGTGCGGGAAGTAACTTGGGCATGTGGTATCTTGCATATATTATTTTAGGAGTTTTGTTTTTTTCACTTACTTTTTTTTGGGTTAGTTCTTACGCGCGTGGTGCGGCGCTCTATGAGGATTTCTTTGCTAAGGAAATCACTCGTGTTATCAATACCGGAGAGCCCGGACAAGAAGTCTATCTCGATATAACTGAGGCTAGTGAAATAGCTTTCAAGAATGGACTTGCTCCTGAAGATATAGTCACTTTTAACAATGAAGACCATACTGTAACGGTCCGTCTCACACAACGAAGTAGTACCTCTTACTCGTATTTCAACAGAGTTAATATTCGAGAAGACTCGGGTATTGAAATTCTATCGGGAAGTGCGGATACCAATAGACTTCATTTTTTCATTATTGAAGCAGGTGAGTTGAGATGAATCGGCATGGAGATGGTGATGAATTGGGCTTGTTTATGTTTCTGGCAATTATGCTTATCCTTCTTGCAGGTATTGTGCTCGGTGCACGTTCTTTTTTTGGTTGGGGATATGACTTTCGTGCTGCCGAAGCAGATCAATTGCGTTCGGTTGTTATTCCTTGTTTTCTGAAAGAAGATTTTTTTGCTTCTAACTTTAATATTTCTCAAGCATGTGCGATTCATGACGGTTTTCTTGAACGAAATCATCTTGTTTTAATCAAAAGCGTTTCACAGTCCGACAGAGTCTTTATTGCAGGCATTGCCGACTATGAAAACCAGTGTGCCTTTTCTGGAGGGATTGGAAACCGAGCGTATCCTCGGTGCGTCAACGGCACGTTTAGCAGGAACGGAGAAACGTTTTATTATGTAGTAGCTTCCAATCAACAGGCCCGGAGGAATTTAGGATGATTTCAACACGAGGGCAGATAGATCAGATTATTACGAGCATTATTGTTGTGTTCGTGGCTATTTTCCTATCGGGATTATTTTTAGGAGTATCTTCTAATATTGCTCAGGTTGCCGGTGTGGGAACGTCTACTTCTCCCCTCGTTACTCATTACGATACGGGTGCTTCTCGTGCCTATTTTGATCTTTTTTTAAGCGAGGAGCTTAGTATTGCGCAGGAACGCGTTAGTGTTAGAGATTCTTTTTCAGTTATTTCAAACGCGGTTTATTCTGAACGTGATTTTGAAGATGTTCGGGCTTCCTTAGCTCTCGAAGCACTCTACACTCGATTTAACGACGTTTACGCGTGCGACGGTTCTCATCGTTTTGTTTTTTTGGTTAAAGATCCTTCAGGTAGTGCTCAGAGAGGAACCTATTGGTCCTACATTAATTATCCTGCTCGAACTTTTTCATCCACACTCTATCCTCCCGAGTGGCAGGTAAATATTATTGACGCTGTTAATGGAAAGGCGACTCAACCAGAATTGTATAGCGATTCTTCTTTTGATTTTACGCAAGGTCTTGCCCTTACTCTTCCTCCTGGTTACATTGTATATCCTCAAGGTATTGATATTGTCAACGAGTTGCCACCCTTTATCGTTATATTTTATGGGGAGAGACCATGTTAACTCATTCTAGACGAGGTCACATACCGACCATGCTTTTGCTTGTTGAAGGGCTTGTTCTCATGCTGGTTGTTTGGGCTGTTTTTCTGAGCGGTAACGGGGATCTGGATGCACTTGATAGGACATTTATTACGCTTACTTCAGAACTCAATGAACGAAGTTCTTACTATGGGGCACTTGTTCCTCTAATGGTTGATAGAACGCTTAATGATTTGGAAGGGAATTCTGGAGATTTTTCTTCTCTCTTTCGAGAACGATTCAATCAACGGGCTGCGATTGTCGATTCATTCGAAAAACGAGAGACTAACCTCTTTGGTAAGATTCGTCTCAATGACTACACGCTCGAGCAGGATGATTCTGGAATCTATATTTTGACTATAGAGGGTGTTTTTGCGAATGTCGAGCTTGAAGGTCACAAACTTACTCGGACGTTTGACATCGTTGTTCGCTTTTCTTCTGATGGCTCCGTTGTCGCATAAGGTTTATAAAGAACTCTTCGTTATCTCGAATACAGGTGTATGATTAGTCAACAAAAGAGGATGTCTCGCAAGGCTCAGGAATTAAGCATTACTACGCTCGTGCTTATCGTGCTGGGTGTTGTTATTCTCGTGCTTCTTATTCTTGGATTTACGCAAGGATGGGATTGGATTATCAGTAAGTTTAGTATTTTACCGGGTCAGAGTTTAGAGACTGTTGCGCAGTCCTGTAATATTGCGGCTCAAGGAGGTCTTGCTATCGATTTCTGTTCATTCAAGAAGGTAAAGGTTGATGGTCGAACGGAGTATGTGAACTGTGAAGATTCTCGTATTGAAGCTGGATTGAGTCAGGATATTGATTTTAGTGAGATGAGAAGTCGTTGTGTTGATACTGCTGCGAAGGATTACTGCAAGAATCAGTTGAAGGCTGGAACCAACGGTGATCTTATGGGTGATTGTGGTACTGGTGATCGTAAGGGTTTTGTTAATAATCAAGCTTGTTGTATGCCAAAGACCTCTTAATTTTATGATTTCACGAAAGGGAATTGAACTTGCTATATCTACACTGATTTTGTTGGTGATTGGCGTTATTTTGCTTTTAGGGTTGGTGTTTATGCTTGTAGGTGGATTTGAGCGATTTAGGGGTTCGACAGACCCGTTCATTGACACTACTGAATCAAGTGCCGTGCGTGAGGCTTGTCGTTTAGCGTGTACTACGGAGAATTATGGTTCTTTCTGTTGTACCAATCGAACGCTTGGAGATAAGATTGTATACTGTACCGATACTTTGATTGATGTTGAGTGCCCTGCCGCTTCGTGTGACTCTGTCCGGTGTGCCCGTTAACGTTATAAATTGCCTTTGGTTTGATTTTCTATGGATTATGGATATTCAGAACGGAGAAAGAATAAGAATGACAAACGTGCTAAACGACGCTTCCGCGTTTACAAACAAGGCGGGACGTTCAGAAGTACAGACGTAGATGAAGCACGCCCTCGTCGCTAATGTTATAAAGTCTTATTTTCTTTAGCTCCTATGTACGAGTATTATTTTCTATTTGCTCTTGCTTTTGTATGGTTATGTTTTGCTGTTGTGCAGGATATACGAACGCGAGAAATCTCCAATTGGCTTAATTTTTCACTGCTCTCCTTTGCTTTACTCTATCGGGCCTATGTCGCTTTAGTGACGGATAACTCTGGCTTCTTTTGGTGGGGAATTGTAAGCACGATCTTTTTTGTATTCCTTGCATATATCCTCTACTATGGACGTGCGTTTGCAGGAGGGGATGCGAAATTGCTTATGGCCTTGGGGCCTGTCGTTCCCTTTGAACGTCTTTCAGATGCTCTAGTGTTGGGATTTGGATTTATAGCTGCGCTTTTTTTGTTGGGTTCTATCTATAGTCTTCTTTACACGCTTGTTCTTGTTCCTCAACAGTGGAAGGCGTTTAAGAAATCCTTCCTTGTTCAGATACGTGACCTCCGTTCTTTAACGTTTATCTGTCTTTTGCTTGGAGTTGTAATGGGTGTTGCTTTTGCATTTATCGATTTGGTTATTGGTCTATCTATGTTTATTGCACTCGCTCTTCTTCCTCTGTTGTATAGCTACGGGAAGACTGTAGAACGTGTGTTCTTTATTAAAACGGTGTCTGCTGCACGCCTTACCGAGGGAGATTGGCTTGTGCGGGGAGTTCGTGTTGGAAAACTATTCATCAAGCCAAGCGTACAAGGATTGACTCTCAAAGATATCGCCCTTCTAAGAAAAGCAGGCAAGTCTGTTGTAATAAAAGAAGGAATCCCTTTCAGTCCTGCCTTTCTTCTTGCTTTTTTGGCTATGGTATTCTTCTTTTTAGGGTAAGTACCTTCTCTGGTTCTCTGTAGGTGGTACTTTCGAGTTTTTTTCGTATGGGTGCTTTGCGAGGGCGAGCGACTAAAAGTCTGTGCATGGATTCCAGTTCTTCTTGCGTTGCTTCGTATCGAGGAGAGGTTATGCTCAGGGGCTTTTCATAATAGGGGACGACGTTGATGACTTGTTCTTCGAATTTTGTCTCTGTTTGGATTTCCACTCCACTCGGTTTTAGTTTTCTCTTAATTCTCTTTGCTATTTTCTTTGCAAGCGTGAATAAAGGTGTGGGGAGCGGTTGGTGCGTTGTAACGGGGGTTTTTGGGATAAGGAGGGTGTGTCCCTTGCTTACCGGGCGGATGTCAAGAACAGCTATTCCTGTTTTGTTTTCATCTATTTTTCTGCTTGGTAATGAACCTTCTACAATCTTTCTGAGAATATTCTTTCCTGAACTTCCTTCCTGTTGACTCTTAAGCATAGATTCGAGCGTATCTGGAGACATGTCATCTATCTGTTGTTGGGCCTCTTCTCGTTGTTCAGGAGGGAGATGTTGTATTTGAGCAGATAATTGTTTTTTCAACTCCTTTACTTGATCAGAATTTAACATTCCTTTGAAATGAGCTTTCTCTTTAAGAGGTTTTTGGTCTATCTAGCCAAATGCACGACGATAATCTTCTATAGAGACAGAGGAGACGTGGGCTATTTGGGAAAGGCCTATTTCGAGTATATCTGTCCCCTTTTCCTCGGGCATAGCACAGTTGACCATAAGTGCTTTTAGTCCAAAAGCAACATTTTGCTCTTGAATTGTTAAGCTTCGAGCTCCGTGTTTTTCCATAAATGAAGTTATGTGGTTCTTTATCTCTTCGAGTGGTGCTTGGGGTGAGTCGGGCATCACTTTTATCATAACTATGACTGTTGCGCTCATGCTGGTTTTTGCCATTGATGCTTTTTAAATATAGCCTTTTCATCGTGTCTGACATAATCCTTTTAAAGTGTTCATACGCACATACGGGATGACACATTACGATGCTCTTCTTGATAGAATTTCTACGTCGTCACAGGTTCCTCGAGAGGAAGTTGAACGTAAAATTGAAGCTAAACGCGCTAAACTTTCAGGTCTTATTTCAAAAGAAGGGGCTGCACAAATTATCGCTGCTGAATTAGGCATAAGCTTTGACAATGAACTCATGAAGATTGGAGAGCTCGTTGAAGGAATGAAGCGAGCGCACGTTATAGGCAAAGTAACACAAATCTTTCCTGTTCGGTCGTATTCTAAAAATGGGAAAGAAGGGAACATAGGGAGCCTCTTACTAGGGGATGAGACCTCTAATATTAGGGTGGTTCTTTGGGATACGCACCATATAGATCTTATTACCTCGGGACAGGTCAAAGAGGGCTCGGTTGTTGAAATTCTCAATGGAGGAATGCGAAATGGGGAGCTTCATTTGGGGGCCTTTTCTGATCTTAAGTTGAGTTCTGAAACTATTACTTCTGCGCATACTTCTCGCGTTCTTAAGGAAGCAAGTCTTTTGGAAGCTAAACCTGGCTCCTATTTACAGGTTAGAGGAACTATTGTCCAGATTTTTGATCCTAAGGTCTTCGAAGATAAGAAGAATCCGGGCACTCAACGGGCTCTTGTTAATTTTGTTCTTGATGATGGGACTGAGACTATACGTGGCCTTTTCAACGAGCGGACGTTGGCCCAACTTTCTATTCCTTCTGAGGCTCTTTTTACTCCTGAAGCTTTTGCCGCTCACAAAGCCGAATTACTCGGGGATGAATTTGTTTTTGTTGGCTCGTGTAAAACTAATACCTATTTCAATCGTCTTGAAATGAATGTTGAACGTATTGAACGTATAAACACTGATGAGTTGATTAAGTCTCTCGAGCGTAATTGATTTAAAGACCTCTTTCTTGAGAGAGCCATGCTTTTCAAAACACACGTGGTAATGACTCTTTTTTCTATTCTGTTTCTCATTGAACATGTACAGTATAAGTTTGCGTTTGTGGTTGTTGCGCTCATTGCCGGGGTGTTGCCCGATATTGATTCAGGGTTTTCCACACTTGGAAAACGGGCGGCCTTTCGCCCTGTACAGATGCTTACTCTCCACCGAGGCCTTATCCATAGTTTTACTCTTTGTATTTTTCTTTCTCTTCTTCTTACGGCGTATTTTCCTATCTACGCTCTTCCTTTCTTTTTAGGATATAGCGTTCATCTTTTTGCCGATTGTTTTACTGTTGAAGGCATTCGCCCTCTCTGGCCTCTCAAACTCGAATCGAAGGGTCCTCTTAAGGTAGGAAGTCCACTGGAAGAGGTGCTCTTTATTGGTTTTTGTATTGTTGATGTTGTTTTACTTGTAGGGTTCTTCTTGTAAAGAGATATGTATTTTTCATTAGCACGATATTTATAAAGAACATCGGGATTCTCTGACTATGGTACATGAAGAGGAGACGGGAGAAGAGGTTGTTGTTTCTGAAGCTGCTCCCGAAGAACGTAAATTAAC
Organism: Candidatus Woesearchaeota archaeon; assembly: GCA_964630965.1. Taxonomy (GTDB): domain Archaea; phylum Nanobdellota; class Nanobdellia; order Pacearchaeales; family GW2011-AR1; genus JBBSZK01. The sequence goes on from CAZVXB010000003.1 coordinate 6,936, forward strand.
GGACTTGCCAGGGATTGGCCCAGGTATCGCTGCTAAACTTGAATCGGCAGGTGTTTTCGATTTAATGAGTCTGGCCGTTATGGGCCCTAGTTCTCTTGCAGAGGTTGCAGGTGTGGGGGAGGGTGTTGCGCGCAAGGCCATTCAAGCAGCTCGTGGCTTGCTTAATTTAGGATTCATCGACGGGTCTGAATTTGAGAAGCGACGAAAAGACGTTCATTATATCACGACCGGTTCAAAGAATCTTGACAATCTTCTGGGTGGAAGAGGGATCGAATCTAAAGCTATAACGGAGGCGTATGGTGCGTTTGGTTCTGGTAAAACACAACTCGGACTTACGCTTGCCGTTTATGTTCAGTTACCTAAGGAACAAGGGGGCGCTAATGGAAAGGCCGTGTTTATCGACACAGAGGGTACGTTTAGACCGGAACGTATTAAACAAATTGCCGAAGGAATTGGGGCTCAACCCGATAAGGTTCTGAAGAATATTCTTGTTGCTCGGGCATTTAACTCTGATCATCAGATGCTTTTGCTTGAAAAAATAAGTGAACTCATCAAAGCAGGGGAACCTATCAAGCTTATGATTATAGACTCATTGACGGCACATTTTAGGGCAGAGTTTTCAGGGAGGGGGCAATTGGCAGATAGGCAACAGAGACTTAATCGGTATCTTCACAATCTTATGAAACTTGCAGAGCAACATAATATTTCTGTATACGTTACTAATCAAGTTATGGCTAATCCTGCTATGATGTTTGGAGACCCCACCACTGCTATAGGTGGAAACATAGTGGGTCATGCAAGTACGTATCGTCTTTACCTTCGTCGAGGTAAGGCGGGAAGCCGAGTGGCTAAGCTGATTGACTCTCCTAATTTGCCCGATAATGAAGCTCAATTCTTCGTGACAGGAAAAGGTCTTCGTGATGAAGCTGAAGACGAGTAAGAACCTTTAAAATAGTCTTTTTCGTGTTTTGTCTATGGAAGCGCTCTCATCATGGATTAATCCCTTCTGGCTTGATGGTCAGCAACGAGTTCGTTTTCAAAAATCTTTTTCCGTACGGAAGCCCTATTCTCATGGAGTGTTGCCTTCCTTTCTTATAGAATCTAAGGCTCGAGCTCTGCTTGCTGCTTTGAAGGAAGAGAAATTCATCTACAAAAATAGTGATCTTTTCTCTCTCAATCAGACGGTTGATTTTTCTTCGGTCAAGAACGAACTCTTGAAGAGTTTTTACGTACTTGCCTCTTCTAAGGAATTTGCCGTTTTCATGCATGAGATTACGGGTCTGAATGTTAAACCTGGAGCACTTGATTTGGCTGGAAGTCTCTATCTTTCTGGAGACTATTTACTTTGCCATGATGATCAAGTTGAGGATAGAAAGATAGCCTATGTTCTTTATCTCTCTGAAGGATTTGGTGAACGAGACGGTGCTGAATTTATTGTTTTCAACAACGACCATAAGCGACCTACCACTATCGCTCATGCCTATCCTCCTGAATGGAATACGCTCATGCTTTTTGAGGTTGGACCCTTGAGTTATCACATGGTTGGCGAGAATTGCAGTTCGAAGAAACGTTATGCTATTGGAGGTTGGCTTCACTAATGGACGATATTGTTTTTTCTACTTCACTTAACCCTCTTTATCTTTATGAAGCAGTACAGGACCAAATGCGTTCTTCCTTTGAAAAATCTAAACCTTCTGTTTTACTCTTGACTGACTTCTTGACTTCTCGTTCGTACACCTCGTTTGCTCGAGTTGTTGAATCATTTAAGGAAACAAAGGTTGATGAGCCCGATAGATTCTCCTTTGATTCTTTAACAATCCCCCAAGCTTACCGCGCTTTTTTTGCTTCCCCTTCTTTTTTTGATTTTGTTCGAAATGCTACGGGTGTTAAACCTCGAGATGTGCGACTTGAAGCTCGACGATTCGGTCATCGTCATTTTACCCTATTACACGATAAACAATCAAGCGAGGAGCGTTTTATGTTCATTTACACGTTCGCCCCCAGTTCGTGGAATCCTGCTTCGGGAGGGTCACTTATATTTAGTTATGGGGATGAACGTGAGCCCCTCGTTTTTGAACCCAAAGCTAATTCTCTTGTTATCATGAAGGTTCCTAAGAATATGCGAGAGTTTGTCAAATATATCAATCACACTGCTGGAAGTAAAAACCTTGTCTATTTTATAGGGGAATTTCTTGTCCGTTAACCATATATCTTCTTTCCTTCTTTATCTAAGGGGGAAAGTCCCAAGGTTACTCTTCCTGCATATTGTATAATTGAGGCGTAATTAATTGTATCTCCAGCATAGTCCTTTAAAAAAGAAGTTACGTCTCCATGATAGATTTCTTCTACAAATGCAATTGCATAGAGTTGGGCTTGCGCCGTTCGTTCTGTAGGAGTTTTCCCCGGCATTAAATTTGCTATTTTAAGAATCTCTTTCCCTCCTTTAGGGTGATTGCGTAGCTTTTCTTCTATCGTTTTTTGTGTTTCTGTGGGTCTTCTTCTGTCTAATTTTATTGTCATCTTATTCTAACCCCTCTATGCCCCCGCGAGGAATCGAACCCCGGTCCCAACCTCCGCAAGGTCGTATTCTATCCACTAAACTACGGGGGCGCATTGATGGTGAGAAATGAGGGTTTTTAAGCGCTTTTATGTCGATGAACCTGACAGAAAATCATGCTCTTTGGGGCAATGTAGTTTCTCGAGCATTAAAAGTGGTAAGAAATCACACCGCGCTTTTTTATGTTCCCGTTCTCAGGAGATATTTTATTGTATAGGGTACTCTTTCTCTTTCATCTATTCTTAACAAACCCACATACCTATTTGCACTATCCAATCTTCCTGCAAGTTCTGATTGATGAGTTCTTTCTAGCTCTCTTAGTTTCGAAACAGCATCGTTCGGGAGAGAATATTTACTTGCTATTTCTGGAGGTATCTGGAGGAGTTCTCGTTGGGCTATTTGCATAAATTCATCGAGAGCGGTTCTGAGATTTGGCCTTTCTATTACTTGCTTGGCTATGGGTGTTGAAGCGCCGTCTAGCCCTCCTCTTTGCTTTTTTCCCATGGTATTACAGGTGCTGATCAAGATCTTTCTTATAACTGTGCACTTCGTTTTTAGTAAACCACAAGGCTATTTCGCGTTCCGCGGTTTCTACTGAGTCTGATGCATGAGCCAGGTTTCGTAAAACTCTTGTTTTGTCGTTTGCAAGTGCGTATGATTCTATCATGGCATAGTCTCCTCTAATGGTTCCAGGAGTAGCTTGTCGTGGCTCGGTTGAGCCTACCATTTTACGTACTATTTCAACGGCGTGTGGACCTTCAAGCACTAATGCGACAACAGGGCCTTCACGTAAAAAGTTAGCGTTCCAGGATTGAATCATTCCCCCATATTCCATGTGGTCTTTGAAGGGAAAGGGTTGTCCCTCTGCTTCACGAGTTTTTTTTGTTTTTTCGAATACATTCTTTGCCCATGATTCATCAAGTACATAATGTTTTTTTGCTAAAGCTTCGTCGGCCCAGACCATTTTCATTCCAGCTATTTTAAGGCCTGTTTTTTCAAATCTCGTTATAATTTCTCCTACCAGAGAGCGAACAACAGTGTCAGGTTTTAGTAAAACAAGTGTGCGTTCCATTACCATGGGATTGATGAGAAAGAGGGTGTTTTAAAGATTGTTGTTTTTGGATAACAGTTAAAAACTTTGTGTGTTCTTGACGAGTATGGATTACAAGGAGCTTGCCATGAGCACTGAGATATGTAAAGTCTGCAAGAAGGTGGTTGTCGGGAAAGGGAATCTCAAGGCACGAATACTTTTTGTGGGCGAGGCTCCTGGAAGAAATGAGGATGAGCAGGGATTGCCGTTTGTGGGAGCAGCAGGGAAAAACCTTGATGCTCTGCTTGCTCGTGTCGGGCTGAGTTTGAACGATATTTACATTACTAATATTCTCAAATGTCGTCCTCCGGAGAATCGAGCTCCCTTGCCAGATGAGATTCGGGCTCATACTCCCTGGCTTATTGAACAGATACGAGAGATGAAACCTTCTATTGTGTGTTCACTCGGAAACTACGCGACTAAATTTTTTCTTGCTAGGGGTGCTGTTGACGATATGGATGCGCAAGAGGGTATTACTAAACTACATGGAAAGGTTCAGACGATTGTTTTTGATGGTCTCAGTATAAAACTGATTCCTCTGTTTCATCCTGCAGCTATTATTTACAATCGTAAACTTTTGCCTTTATGGGAACAGGACTTGGAAGTTGTTAAACGAGAAATTGAACAGAAGAGTTTGCTCTAACTTTCTTTAATTGATTTGAGGCGGGAGAATTTGTAATGGGCTTCGAAGGTGCTTTTTCCACAGGTTTTACAGCTTTCTTTTAGGGTATAGCCGTGCTTAACGCATTTTCGTAGTTTCATTCTTTGATATCAATTAAGACGTGTTTCTTTTTTGCTCTTTCTTTCAATTCTTCAAGGAGCGTGTTCATTTTTGTGTTTGCTGCTTTGAATTCTTTTTCTTTAACCGTTATGGAGAACTTTGATGAGCCGAGGTATCTAATATCTGCCTTGTCTGTTGCTAGAACTGATTGTATATCATAGAGTCCGCCATCGCTTTGTGTTTTTACTACTATTGTTTTTTTTATTTCTTTATCTTTCTCGCGTTTTTCTGAAAGTATTTTTGCAAGTGTTTCCATTTGTGCTTTCGACACATATTTTTCAAGAACGGCAGGATTATCTCGTGCTTTATCGAGTAGTTCAGCCAGATCGTGGTCTTTGGCCATTTTCTCAAGTGTTTGATCTGTTTTATCTCCGAAGATAGGGATGAGGATGGCTCGGAAGGTGCGTTCTTTGGTATGTTTCTCAAGAACTGCTTCTCGTTCTTTGGCAGTTACACGACGAAGGCTCAATTCGAGATGGTCTTCTTTCACACGCAAGACTTTACAGACTATTTTCTTTCCTACATTGATAAATTCCCTAATGTTTCTTATACGTCCTGCCGATACTTCGGACAAGGTAATGCTTCCCTTAGCATCCCCTAATTCTACGAATACGGTGGTTCCTTCTATTGCTTTAACTGTTGCCAGGACTATATCGTCTTCTTTGTATATCATAGTATTTTCTCCACGAGGGCCTTTATTCGGGCTTTTCCCCCTCCATTGTGTACCAGCGAAGTACTGCACGATTTACACTTAACTCGTGTTGAGGCTTTCCCAAATACTATATGGGCGGTCCCACAGCGCGGGCATTTGACTCTTAAGAACTTGCTTTCCACTGGTCGTTTAGCGATTGGGGCTTTTTTAAACCTTTATAATGTCAACTTCGAGTACTTTTTTTATTTCCTCTAAGAATTCGGCCTCTTGTTCCCTTGCAATTAATCCTCCTGCTGCATTAGGGTGGCCCCCTACTTCCCCTGATAGGGGAATAAGTGCTTTTGTGAGTATTTCTCGAACATTGCGCCCTTTACGCCCTGCTAAACGGGCTGAAATTTTTATTTTGTCTTGATCGTAAGCCATCGCAATAATGATTGTCCCTTGGGGATAGAGGGGGGAGAAAGACATTATTGAAGCAGCCGTACCTATAATGGTATCTCTAATCTTATCTTGGGCGTTCACGATAGTATAGTCCTTTCCGACTATTTTTTCGCTCTCATTGATGAATCTTAAAGCAGAAGAGATATTTTGTTTGTATTCGATATATACTTTTTCAGCTTCCAGGCGAGCTTCTTTATTTCCAAGACAGAAACTAAGGGCCACTTCTGGTTTGCCCATGCGAGTACAGGCATTAATCATTGCCGATATCTCTCGAGCATCTTCCATTTTATTGAAGAATTTGATAAGATAGAGGTTTCCTATAAGGTCTGCAGGAGATTCAGTCTGGGCATAACGCATCATAATGGCCGTTACGAGGCGCTGCATTTCTTCATCAGTAAGTTCTGCCAGACTTTTGAACCCCTGGGGTCCTTTTGTCAGACCCGCGTCTCTGAGAAGCTCCATTACTCCTTTAAACGAGCCACTTACGCCTGGAATAAAGAGCGAAGTAGAGTACTGAATGGTTTTATCGAGGGGGCGAGTGGCGGGATAGAGAAGAAGGCCTTTCTTTACGGTGACGTCTGCTTCTTTCAGGAGGTCGCTATACGTTTTACTGAGATTACTTTCAAACATATCTCCAATCATCCCTATTACTGCAAGGGTTGCGAGATCGTTATTGTTCGGAGATAATTCTTTTGCAAATTGATAGGCTACGGCTGCACCTGAGCGAGGTTCTTCGTTAAATAAGAGGGGATTGATCATGGTAACATTAAGAGGTATCTCTTGAGCTATTTCATGATGGTCGAGGATGATAACATTGGTGCTTTTTTCTTTGAGATAGTTGAGACTTCCTGATGCAAGGTCTAAGAAAACAAGGGTTTCTTTGTCTGAAAGGCCGTCTATGAATGACTTTTCTAAATTTTTAACAATTTGCAATGAGAATTTTTTATTCCATCTTTGTAGAGCTCTGGCAAAAATAGCTGCAGAGGTAATTCCATCTGTATCGTGATGGCTTATGACTCTAATGGGTTTTTCCTTAGAATACTCTTCGAGCTTTACAAGTGTTTCTTTTATTCTCTCTTTTAGCATTACTGCCGTTACCTCTTTTTACTTAATGCACTATCGAGCGCCGTAATGCGCGTTAATGATCGAATTGCTTTGTAGTCATGCTTGTGGGCCTTTGCATGTTTTGCAATGGTCTCCATTTTTCTCCCTCGAGATTCGGCTTCAACATCTTTCCAGAGGTTTGCTTGCTTCAATACGCGTCCTACTTTGAGACCGAGAACTTTTGCTTTAGGGATTCCGTGCTGGTCTCTTAATACGAGTCCAATTTTATCGGCAGTTAGACCTTGCTTTGCTAATTCAATTATTTGTTTTTTGATGTCTTCTGGCTTTGCAGTTACCCAGCTTGATTTTGTTTCTGACATGAGTGAGACGTGTTTCTATGGTTTAAAAGGGTTATGGTTATTAGCCCCGCCCGGATTCGAACCGGGGTCCCAGGCGCCAAAGGCCTGTATCCTTGACCACTAGACTACGGGGCTATTCGAATACGAGCGGATTATGCGTTTTAAAGGTTTTTATTTCAATTCAGGGGTGTGGGGGTAGTTTTATAAACCTCCATCGGAGGGTCTTTTTATGGAAACAAATACTATTGTTAGAGAACAACTCTCTGATTTAGAAGGTTCTCTCGGACCTTCGATACTATCTGAACCTCGAGAATCTCTTAAAGATTCACTCTATGGGTTTGCACGTTATTGTACTCAAGTTGATGATGCAGATAAGCGCATTCTCATCCTTTCTGCTCTTTCTTATTTAGCTCTGTGTTAATCTTCTTCAGGACGAAACATTCTGACTAATGCATGATTTGTGACAATGACTATACTGCTCGCTATGAGCGCCCATTGAAACGGAAAGGGAATTAGTTGAGGGATAGGGATGCATGAGTTGTAAACACAATTAATTCCATTTTCTGGCGTGTATTGGGTTAATGAAATTGTGAGTGCGAATAATCCTAATAGATGTATCATGCTTAATTTGTAGGAATCTTTCTCAGGTACTCTCATTAGGGTCAAAACATACAATGTGGCGGGCAGGGCAAAAAGGTGGGCGCTCGTTATTGCCGTGTCTATAGGGAACTCGTTTTTGAAGATATAACTCGTGATGCCCCAGAGCGGTTCTCTCGTTATGACTTCAGATATAAAATCAAGAGACCAGGCGAGCCAAGGGATAGCAAGTATATTGAGCTGGCTTGTTACCAGTGAACTTTTTCTTGTGAGCGTCCCAATTCCTATGATTATAAGTCCTATCCAACAAGCCCAGAGAAGTTGATCATACCGTCCAAGATAGAGATTCCTTAGGAGCGCAATTACACCCCACGTTACGAATATTCCTCCTAAAACATCTAAGCTCTTTTTTCTTTTTGTATTAATATTGCGTTTTATAGCGTCCTCGCATTTCTACTTTCTCAACTTGTTTCATCACAAGCGAAGCATTTTTTGACGAGCTATATCCTCCTTTGAAAGCATTGTAGCAATGCGTTGCTTTTTTCGGATGTCGTGCCTCTAGGGCTTCTCTAAAAACATGGATGTCTACGGCCTTGTCTTCTATTCTCGACGAGTTGTATCCAAGTCCGAAGTCTATAATGCTGAGCTTTTTTATTGCAGGATTGTATATCATATTGCTTGTAGTAAGGTCTCCGTGGATTATATCTCTATCGTGGAGTTTTGCAAGTGCTCTCCCTATTTCCTTGCAGATTTTAGTTGCTTCTTTTGATTTATCTATTATATCTGCTATCTTCTTTCCCTTTATTTCTTCTAGGAAGAGTGTGTCTTGTGTGACTCCTCGTATCTTGGGAACGTTGATTATACTGCTTGCTTTTTCTAATAATTTTGCTTCTTTACGTGTTCTTTGTGTCCTAAGTTTTATGTCGAGTTCTGGTAGGCGATAGCCCTTTACTCGTCTTTCTTTTACTAGTAGGCCTTTTTTCTTGAAGATATGCGCTTCTGCTCCTTGTGCGATTAGTTTAGTCATTGTATGTTAAAACTTCATCTTCATTTTACGACCGAACTTTTTGGCAAGTTTGAGCATAGTCTTTTGATCTAATGAGCCTGGATTGTCAAGTGATGTTCCTGTTTGAATCATTTCCTTAAGCATTTTGTATTGTTTGATTAGGGCTCTGATTTCTGTCGTTGTTGTGCCCGAGCCTTTTGCTATGCGCTGTAATCGAGAGGTTTCCTTCTCAAGAAGTTCTGGCTCTTCAATCTCTCTTTGAGTCATTGAGTTTATGGCATGTTTCCATCTTTTCGCTTGATTTTGTTGTTTTTCCATAGCTTCTTGAGGGATGTTTGCTTGACTCATGCCAGGTATCATTGACATAATTTTATCGAATGAGCCGACGTTTTCCATTGTCTCAAGTTGGGCTTGAAGGTCTCGAAGGGTAAACTTGCCCTCTTCCAAATTCTTTTTTGTTTTTTCCAATTCTTTTTGATTGGTTACTGACTCTATCTTTTCCAGGAGTGCTTTAAGGTCTCCCATTCCAAGAAGACGTGAAAGAAATGCTTGAGGATCAAACAATTCCAACTCATGAGGTTTTTCTCCGGTACCAATGAAAACTACGGGGGCTTTAGATTCGGCGCACGCGGTTAAGGCTCCTCCTGCCTTTGCCGTGGAGTCCATACGTGTAATAATAACTCCGGTTATATTGACTGCTTCTTTGAATGTTTGAGCTTGCTTCTTAGCAGTTTGACCTACGTCTGCAGGCATCACTAGCAATGTTTCGGTTGGCTCGACCTCCTTTGCTATCGCTTTAATTTCTTTTATGAGTTCTTGGTCGAGTGCGTCTCGTCCTGCTGTATCTATAAGAATAAGGTCATATTTTTTGAGTTCGTCTTTATATTTCTTCCAAATCTTTACGGGATTCTTTTCTTCAGGTGCAATAAATGCTTGGACGTTTACTCGTGCGCAGGCTTGACGTAGTTGTTCTCCTGCCGCAGGTCGATGCACGTCGAGACCGATTGCACAAACTTTAGCCCCTCGTTTTGCATAGTAGAATGCTATCTTGCTTATGGTCGTTGTTTTACCTGCCCCATATAATCCAAGAGTCATCCACCTGTTTTTAGCGCCTAATTCGAGTTTTCGCTGAGTGCCCAGAAGGAATTGAAGCTCTTCATGGAGGGCCTTGATAAGGTGTTCTTTCTTTTCAATGCCTTTGATTCGTTCATCATAAGCTGTCTTTCTTAGTTTTTCTGACAGTTCAAGAACGAGTTTGACATTCACATCTGCTTCTATAAGTGCTCGCTGGAGGTCTTTGATAATAGACTCTACTACCGTCTTGTCAAGAAAGAGGGCATTTGCTATCTTGTCGGTTGTTTTTTTAAGTACTCCCGAGAGCTTTTCGAGCATAGAAAAAGGTGCCGGAGGGAGGTTAATAACGTTGCGGTTTGGTTTTAGCCAAGGCCGAGATGTTTGAGTATGTCTTCTTTTTTGAAGGGCTTAAAGTCATCGTATCCTTGACCTGTACCTAAGAAATAAATGGGCTTGCCCGTTACTTGAGAGACTGAAAGGGCTGTGCCTCCCTTATCGTCTACGTCTGCTTTGGTGAGAATTATACCATCAATACCTGCTACTTCATTAAACATGCGTGCTTGTTCGGTTGCATCGTTGCCGGTTATTGACTCTCCCACGAATAATTTGAGGTCTGCTTCTGATACGCGTACAATTTTTTCCATCTCTTTCATAAGGTTATTGCGCGTGTACATACGTCCTGCTGTGTCTATCAGAACAACTTTGATGTGGTTTTTTTCTGCATATTTTCGAGCATCAAAGGCTACGGCTGCAGGGTCTGCCCCATAATTTTGTTTTATTACAGGCACATTAAGTCTTGTGCCGTGGGTTTCTAGTTGTTCTATAGAGGCTGCTCTGAACGTGTCTCCTGCAGCCATGATACAAGAGATGTTATTCTTTTGTAGATAATGTGCAAGTTTAGCGACTGAAGTTGTTTTGCCTGAACCATTAATCCCAAAAAAGAGGATTGTAAAAATTCCTTTCTTTTTCGCAATAGCTTCTCGTATGTCTTGGGCTTCGTGAAGGGTCTCGGCTATTGATTCTTTAAGACTCATCATATGCTTTTCAGCTTCCCCTTTTTTTAGTTCAACTCCCACTATTTTTTGCTCTAATTTTGCTCTAATTGCATCTACTGCATCTAGCGCGACATTGTTTTCAAGGAGTATTAATTCTAGTTCTCCAAATAGTGAGCTGAACTGCTCTTGAGTGAGCTTTTCTGTGCCAATGGTTCCTAAGAATCGTGAGAAGAAGCCTTTCTTTTTCTCAGTTTCGGGTGTTTTTACTTCTTCTTTGCTGTTTAGCGACTGAGGTTCGTCTTGAACGTCTTCGTTTATTTGGGCTTTTTTACTTTTTTTCGATTTTACTTCTTTCTTCTTTGATTTTGAACTCTTTTTTTCTTTCTGACTCCCTTTCTTGGACTTTTTTTTAGTCTTTTCTTCTTCTTTACCTAAGAAGCCCAGTAGCTTTTTTTTCAGCGACTCAAACATGGCTGTTCGAGTGAGAGAACGTTTATAAGGTTTCAGCTTGTATTTTTTCTATGAAAGGGGTTTTTGTTATCCTTGATGGTGTTGCAGATGAGCCTTTGAGTTCTTTGCAAGGGATGACTCCTCTTGAACGAGCCAAGACCCCCTATCTTGATCAGCTCGCACATCTTAGTCAGATACATCGATGTCATGTGATTAAGGAAGGGGTTGCTCCTGAATCTTCTACGGCTATTCTTTCTCTGCTTGGGCATGACCCTCTTGCTGTTGCTCGAGGGCCTCTTGAGGCGTTGGGTGCAGGGATAAAAGTTTCACGAGGAGATTTAGTGCTTCGAACTAATTTTGCAACGATCCAAGATATATCTGAACGGCAGTTGCTCGATAGGCGCGCGGGTCGAACGCTTTCGACACGAGAGGCAAAGGTTCTTGCTCGTGCTATCAATGAACAAGTTACGTTGCCTTATCCTTTCACGTTCTATCCCACGGTTCAGCATAGAGGTATTGTTGTATTTAGGGGAGGATTTTCAGATAATATTAGCAATGTAGATCCCCACTATTCTGAGGGGAATGCTTCTGGTGCCGGGGAAATAGTTCCTCTATCGAGGCCTCTTGATGATGAACATGAATCAAAGGTTGCTGCTGATTTGCTTAATATGTTTGTACGTAAGAGCTATGAAGTTCTTGATGTTCATCCTTTGAATACTACGCGGGCTAAGAAAGGGCTTTTTTCTGCCAACTTTCTTCTTTGCCGTGACCCGGGTAGAGAAGTAGCGCGTTTGCCTAAACTTAAGGGTTCATGGATGGGGCTCACCTACATGCCCCTCGAAGTTGGGATTGCCCGAGCTTCTAAAATGGATATTCATACGTTCGAATATCCTCCCTTGCACGGTATTGATGCTTATGAGAATTTG
>CAZVXB010000004.1:0-16504 GCA_964630965.1 Candidatus Woesearchaeota archaeon
AGAATCAATCGGCCCTGGTAAAGAGAACATTCGGGCCCTCGTTACTAATCTTACCTATGCCAAAGCTAATGCAGAAAATGCTTATATCGAGCTAAAGGGTGCGTTCAACCAGGCGATGGCAGTAGCAGAACGGGACAATAACAAAGAAATGCAAAATAAACTTTCAGAATTTAGAAATGAAATAGCAAAGAAAACAAAAACATATGCTGAAGATAATGAAAAACTCCAAGACTTTGTTAATGAAATTGGTCGAGGCATACGTATGCTTCAAGCTATTGGAAAAGATAATCCTCCTCAGACCTATCGTCCACTTCGAGAGTTTGCCCTCGACAAAGGATCTGAAACGTTCGCCAACGTTGCTTTAGCAGGATATAAGAAATTCAATGAAAGTGCCCCAATTATAAGCATTGAAAATCCTCCGGTTGGCATGGGTCTTTCCAAAGCAGAGGAATTGCGTGACCTCGTCGACCAATCCCGTAAAAAATTCGTTAAAGAGGCTCAAAAAACAAAAGAAGAAGGTGGCCTCGGATTATCAGAATCAAAGGCAAAAGAAACGGCTGAAAAACTTATCGGAGTAACCTGGGACGTCGGGCACATCAACATGTTGCGTAAATATGGCTTCGACAACAAAGATCTCGTCAAACAAACATCCACAATCGCTCCCTATGTAAAACACATTCACTTATCGGATAACTTCGGTCTTGAACACACAGAACTCCCGATGGGAATGGGTAATGTCCCCATCAAAGAAGAACTTGCAGCCATTAAAGGAAAGTTAGGCAAGGAATTTGAAAAAGTTAAACAAGTCATAGAAACCGGAGGGTGGTTCAGAAACTTCAACAACGTAACTCCCTTTGCAGAAACGCTTGAGGCATTCGGTTCTCCTATCTACGGAATGAAAATGGCCCCCACCTGGAACGCCGCACGAACAACCGGCATGGGCTATTTCACCGGATATGGTACGACGCTTCCGGATGTACATTTCTCTACCTACGGCGCAGGGTTTTCATCCCTCCCTCCTGAACTCGGAGGCCAAATGTCGGGCAGAAGCAGACTTTCAGGAACACCGTCACAATAATCGAAGGAGGATTTAAAAACAACGTTCCCTAATAAAGGGAGTAACAAAGAGGTATGGCAAAGAAACACATTCATCACACTACACACACTAGTGCGAGCCACCCCGTTCATCATTCTTCTCCTAAAGTAACGAAGAAAAAACTTCCTCCCATGCCTCATTTAGAAGTGCGTGACGAACGAGATATAGCAATCAAATTCGCATCTCAAGTGCACAAACGATTTACCTCTCTTGTAAAAGCCACAATTTTATTCGGTTCCCAAGCAAAAAAAACAGCCGTAGCCTCGTCAGATATAGATATAGTCATCGTAGTGGATGATGCTTCAGTTGAGTGGGATATGGAATTGGTGGCGTGGTATCGAGAGGAGCTTGGTAAACTAGTCGGGGCAAACAAATACGGTTCAGACTTGCACGTTAATACGATTAAGCTTACGACCTGGTGGCAAGATTTAATGAACGGGGATCCTGTCGTACTCAACATTCTTCGATACGGAGAGTCCCTAATTGACGTTGCTGGTTTCTTCAAACCTCTCAAGGCGTTGTTACAACAAGGAAAAATTCACTCCACTCCAGAATCAGTATACAACGCATTACAACGAGCCCCCATGCATCTTACTCGAAGCCACGCTGCAGAACTCGGTGCTATAGAAGGAGTCTATTGGGCAATGGTTGATTCAGCCCAAGCTGCACTCATCACCGCAGGCCAGTTACCTCCCTCGCCTGAACATATGACTGCCCTCCTTAAGGAGCACTTCGTCGATAAGAACTTTATGAAAATGGAAATGGTCTATTGGTACCGAGATTGTTTTGCGTTACACAAAGGCATCGTCCATGGTCACGTAACCGACATCAAGGGTGCTGACATTGATATGTGGCAGAATCGTGCTGAAGCTTTCATGAGAAAGATGACAGAGATTATAGATCATCTGCTTTCAGCTAAATAATATTAAAAAATAAAATTAACGAACGTACGAGTAGAAGGTGTCTCTCGCTTTGTTAAGATCTGCCTTTGCAAGTTTTCCAAGTGTGCTTGTAAGGTAGGTTCGCATGTTGGTTTCCTTCTCTTTTTCATAGCGAGCAAGTTGTCCTTCAGCTTCCTTAACCATTTCTTGAGCAGAGTTAGCGATATAGTCTTTGATAGATTCTACATGTCCTGCAAGGTAAGAGGCAACATGGGCATCAGCACCAAGTCCAGAAAGATATTTATCCTTGCCTGTCTTCTCCATAAGTTTATCAAATTTTGACTTACGAAGTTCTTCAGCACGACCCTTAACAACGGCTTCACTTTCTTCTTTCTTCAATTGTCCCTTCTTCGCTCGATCAGCATAATCTTTTACGGCAGCTACTTGCTGGTACAGTCCGAACCACTCCCTGTTCTTTCCATCCGCAAGCCCTGCGAGATTTTTATCTCCTAATGCAGTGGCTGCTTGTTTATCGTCCATCTCTTCTACAAGAGCATCAAGGTCAGAATGTACTGTTCGTGTAGCGTATCGAATATCTTCGGCTTGTCGCGCACCCACGTAACGCTTAACTTCATCGCCTGTAAGCGCATTAGGGTTAGGGGTTAAAGAAGGATCAATGCTTTCTGTACGAAGCGCATACTCATAGGCCATCGTTTTGAGTTGTTTCTCGCCTTTATCGTTCAATTCATGTAAGTGTGTTTTAGAAGGGTCTGCATGAGTAGCGGCTTGGCTAATAGATTCAATATCTTTCATCCACCCAAGGAATTGGGCGAGTTTTGATTCTTCTTTTCTACTCTTTGTCATACTAACCTGGCTCAAAACAAGTATTTAAACCTTTCTATTGTAGTAACTCGTGCGGAGTAACAACTAGAAGATATCTACAACTGTATCTTGTTTCTTAGTTTCAAAGTGTTCAGAATCAATCGGTATCGCGTCATTCAGCGAAGGCACGTCACTTTGCTGAGGAATACCGGGCACATAATCTTCATTAATCGGCTGTGGTTTACCATCAAGTGCATAGAGGATGCGTTCTTCATCACTCACAATAGGTTTATGATGAGGATAGTGTTTCTGTTGTCCTTGATAGTTCTGTGCATGTTGTCCGACAGGCATTCCTCGTCGTACTTCTTCGTCAGTACCTCCAACTCCTGCCTCGGCTTCCATCTTCGCTACAAGCACCGATACGTTATGGGCTGCGTCCGCATTACACGAGATACTATCAATCCCTTCCTTAACCAGGAATCGAACCATCTCCTCTCGACTTCCTGCTTGTCCACAAATACTTGTTTGCACACCATATTTCTTACATCGTCGAATAACGTATTGTATGGAGTTAAGCACAGCAGGGTTCATCTCATTGTATAAATCTTGAATCTCTTGGTTCCCTCTATCAATAGCCAGCGTAAACTGTGTCAAGTCATTCGTCCCGAAACTGATGAATTTGATTCCTGCTTCACACAAATCGTTAATAATCTGCACCGCAGCAGGGGTTTCAACCATAATTCCCAGAATGACATTATCGGGCAAGGTAACCTCTTGAGCAATCTTCTTCGCAATCTCGACTTCCTGGACTGAAATAATCTGAGGCATCATAATACCAAATCGCTTATCAGGGAACTCGTCAGCCAGTTCCTTAACCGCACTAAACTCAGCCGCAAGCAAATCAACATTCTTTACGCTAAAGCGTATTCCATGATTGCCTAACATAGGATTCGATTCTTTAATTTGAGGAGCTCCCTCAAGGTGCACGTATTCATCCGTACGTATGTCTGACGTGCGCACCCATATTTCTTCAAAAGGCATAGCAATTTTCTTCAAGCCCGATACAAGGTGTGAAATATAATCTCGTAGTTTATTTTGTTTCAAATACCAGAGCGGGTGTTTACCTGACGTGGCAATAATCCCTTCAAGACGTACAAGACCCACGGCTTGTGCGCAGGAAAGTGCCGCACGCGAGGCATAATCGGGCAAGTCAACAATAACTTTAATCTTCGTTCGTGTAGGTACAATCGGAAGAATTTCAACTTTCTTCTCTTGTGCTCGTCCATCAATCACTCGTCCGGTGTATCCATCAACCGTCACGGTCTGCCCATCTTTCAGGCTCGTCGTGGCCGTTCTCGTTCCAACGACACAGGGAATACCCATCTCACGTGAAATAATAGCCGCGTGTGACGTCACTCCTCCTTCATCTGTAATAATTCCCGCAGCTCGTTGCATACTTACGACCATATCAGGGTTTGTCATAGTCGTCACCAACACGTCTCCTGCTTTGACTTTCTCTAGTTCATCAAGGTCATGAATAATACGCACTGTTCCAGCAGAAATACCCGGAGAAGCCCCTAAACCTGAAAGAAGCACATTACCCGTAATCTCTCTCGAGTCCGTGCGTGCTTTGGTCGTAATGGGTCTCGATTGCACAATGTAAATATCGTTATCAATCGCAAACTCAATATCTTGAGGTTTACCATAATGCTCTTCCAATTGTTGGGCATAATGCGCTAAACGTTTAATTTCATACCCCGTTAGCACTTGTTGAGCCGATCGCTCGGCCGTCAAGTTGACAGTCTCAATCTTCCCGGACGACACCCGTACCATTGCCACTTTCTTTTCCTGAACGTTCATCTCAACTACTTCAAGGTTAGAATCAACAATGTAGTGATCAGGTACAATACGTCCCGACACAATCCCTTCACCCAGACCCCATACGGCCTCAATCATAATAGTATTATCTTCTTTAAGCGGATTCTTAGAAAACATCACACCTGACTTTTGGGAGTTAATCATCTTCTGTATAACCACGGCCAGATGTGCTTTCTCATGGTCAAATCCTTTTTTCTGTCGGTAGTAAATAGCTCGAGCGGTGAACAAAGAGGAAATACATCGTTTGATATTCAATATAAGCGACTCACGCCCCTTTACACCCAAGAATGAATCTTGCTGGCCTGCAAAGCTCGCATCAGCCAAGTCTTCGGTCGTAGCGCTTGAACGTACCGCAACGAACGGAGGCTCGTGGCTATTTTTCAAAATGTCAAGGGCACCCGAACGAGCTTTGTACATCTCATGTTTCTGCACATCAAGAATATCATACGCCTCAACAATTTCTCCTTCAAGGTCAGCAGGCATGGGAGAGTTCTCAATAAGCGCTCGTATTTCTTTAGAAGCTTCATTCAAGGCTGTTGTATCTTCAATATTCAATCGTCGTAAGCGTGCTTTTATCTCTCCATCAAGGTTGCCTGAATGAATAAAGTGCTGATACGCTTGGGCCGTCACCATAAACCCCGGAGGAATGGGGAATCCATGATTGTACATTTCTGCCAGCGATGCTCCTTTACCGCCCGCAATCGACACGTCTTTATTAGTCAATTCAGAAAACCACTTTACAAACCCTGTCTCATGAACCTCTTTATGCATCACCATCTCCCAAAAATGCGTTGCGAGTTAATAAAGGTTATTCTCGCAAAACATGCGCTTCAGCCAAAGTCTTAAAAACCTTATTTATGCTTCACATGCATGTCACATCAACGAAGAAAAACCGGACAGGTAGTACCGCGCAACTATGGGCTTATGCTCGATATGCCCGGACGAGAAGTGCTTTATGTCAGTCCTCTTACCTACATGCTTGCCCAGATAGGTCTCGAATCTCCTAAAGAAATACGTGCTCGTCTCCGTGACTGGGTTGGTCGAAAGGGCGGACGTCTTGAAGACGCTGTTCAGGCATTGAAAACGAGCGTAGAAAAGAAAGATGGTTCACTCGCTCTTCTTAATCACTCACGAAGAACAGAAACACATACCGACGATCTCATACTCCGGGGAATGAAGCATTACGGAGGGGTCTTTAAGGCAGAAGTCAAGTCTCGAAGTGGAGAAGGGTATCGTACTGTAGGGCTGCCTGAACCTCTTGCTAAACGAGATGTTCCTATAGGTTATCCCCGAGCAGCCTGCGAATGTGAAGATCATACGTATGGTATGTTCAAAAAAAGGCGTATGGCTCAAGTCTGTGTCCATCTTGCCTTGCCTGAAGTAGCCCTTGCGCTCGATGCCCGTTCACGTCACTCGCGAGAATCTAATATAACTGGTCTTGCCCCTTCCGAACGCGCCATCCCAGGCGATACGCCCCACCTGCCCTTCACCCTAAACCTGTTCAAAGATCCTAAAACCATGACCCTACGCGAACGAGCCGTCTGGGAGATTACAACGGACAGCATCATGAAATATTTCGTTGATGGAAGTTCCCAGTATGATCTCAATAGAGAACTTCTTGCTAACCCTCTCATGTTCAGCCCAGCGCTTGAAGCCGCTATTCTCCATCCCTTCGATCGAGCCGACTTCAAAGTCCTCCGTCAAACCGAAGAAACTGTTGCACGTTCAAAACTTACCTCAGGAGAAGATAGGAGATATGCAGCCACAACCGTGCTCGTAGACAATATTGCAAAGTACTTAGAAAATAAACGAGGATGTCTTCCAGCAGGGTACTGCCGTGAATTTGTGGGTACACCTTGGGAAACCGTCGCTCGTCGATTTGAACCTCCTGCTCGGGGACCGGTCTATTCAGTCGTAGTAAGTAATGAACATCCTCCCCTCGTCATTGCTCGAACCTTAGCAGATAAGAGTAAGAACTGGGTTAACTCGCACGACCCTGTTCAGACAGATCACATTGCACGAAAGATAGGTCTCAAGTATCAAATGGTTGACGATGCAACCCGTCGAGAGAGTTATGTGCAATTTTACCTTCCCGACACGCACCTACGTCAAGCCGGATTCCATATTCCAGAAAATCTTCAAGAAGAGTATAACACGCTACGAAAAATAAGCGATAAGCAATAAGTGTTATCCGGGAATACCTTTACTGCGATCTTTGAAATAGGACTGCACGCTATTCATTCCAAAAGCCAACGCCGAGAGACCAATAACCAGGCCCATAATTCCTCCTTTCGCACGTCCATCTCGTCGTTCATACTCTTCATTTTCTGCATAGGCTCGAGCATCATTCAATCGTGCTTCAACATAGGTTTGAGCTAAGAATTCAAGAGGGCAATCACGATGAGCTTGTGGCGCTTCCCCATGGGGGGCTATCTTTTCCAACGTCTCAACTACCTGATCAAAATACGAAGAGCGATAGGCCGGTTTAACTCTATCAAGCGCCATAAGGAGAGGGGAAGCACTCATACAAGGATCGCGCGCAAACTCCTCACGTAACATAATTTCAGCATCCTCAAACGCACTCATACTCGAAGAATAATCTGAGGGAGTACATATCCGCGCATTAAATTGATTACGAGAAAAGAGTGCAGCTCCTCCCGCGATAAGGACTGAAGCGAGACTAGTCTTCCAGGGAAATGACATACCTCTCTAATAAAAAAGCAACTTAAAAATATTCGTACACTTAACTAGGTGCGTTTTTGGCCTCGAAGATAGGCATAGGCAAGACCAAAACCAAGTCCTCCTCCCCATATGAATAATCGATTAGCCAATCCCAAATACGAGCGATACAATTCGGAAAATCGTTCAGACGCCTGTTCTCTTTGAGAAGAAAGTTTCTCTTCTATAGAACCTCTAACGACAGGCCTCACTTCTTTTTCGATCTTCACATGTCCCGAGGCCACATCCCCAAAATTCTGTATGAGGTACGAGTACTCGTTACCACGAACACGAGAGTCAACGTTCTTAAGCAGCTCGAGAGCCTCTTGACTTGCGGCTTGAGGATCACTCATAAACGTATCTTTAATGAGTGTTTCACTGGCCAAGAACGCATTAGTGGTCGTTTGAACATCACCGGGAAGATTCATCGCACGGTACCAACAATAACCAGAAACACCATAAGAACCAAGTGCAACCAAACCCCCTATAACCCCAAGAGCGCGCTTATTCTTCATACTTACGCAACAACAGGTGCTTTCTTTTCAAACAAAACACGCGTTGCACAAGGCAATTTAGCACGCGTCATAGCATAGGCCTCACGGGCAATTCGAGCGCCCTGTTCATTTTCACACGAGATGATAAACAATGTCTGGCCCGCACGAACAAGCGCAGCACGACCTTCAATATCTCCAAATGAACGACTCATACCCGTCGACATACGGTCAGCCCCCGCACCTGCAGCAGTCTTGTTGTTACGAAGGATATGATGAGGGTGTACTTTTACTTCAAAATAATACGTGTTAGGTAATCGTTCATCAAGCTGTTTGGTGAGCAACATACGAGCAGCTTCAATAGCGTTATCTCGAATTTGAACCGCCTCTTCAGCAATCATGGTCAATACAAACGGATATTTACCCGCATGAAAACTCTTCTGATTACCCGAGGTGTATTTGACAACTTTATTATTAGGGACGACTTTGATATAGGCTTTGCCTTTAACACGGCTCGTTCGCGTATATGGGCGCGCATATTTCTTTGAATAGGTGAGTGCTTTTCTGAGTGCCATTATTTCCCTCTCCCATGAGTATAGTCTCGACTGCGTCGTGGAGCAGGAACAACTCCTTCTTTGATGAGCTTCTCAGCCATTTTCTTTTTTACGGGACCTTGACGAAGACAGAGTACTTGTTCAGAGGTTACTTCAGAGCCATACTTTGCCCGTATTTCTTCAAGTGTACCCGTTATAAGCGTCTCTCCCTCAAGACTTATTATTCTTCCTTCCTTAGCAGTTCCCCGCCGAGCCTCATATAAAAACCGTCCATCGAGTGCAGAAATATCTACTCCCACGGCATTTGGTCGAGAACGAGAGTCAAATGCAGCGATTCGATAAAACGGAGAATCCTTCACGGGAGTAACGCGTTCTCCAGCAACTCGTCGTTGAGGTACACCTGCGTACAGATCTCGAGGCATATTATTTCTTACCTTCCTTCTTCGTTGTTGGAGCTTGACCAAGGGTTACTTCCGTCGTCATAGCTTGACCAGGCAATCCTTTCTCAAAGATAGCTCGAACAAGTCCCTTGCCTCCATGAGCATCAGAGATAGTTCCTGAAATTACTTTCCCTGCAGGGCTTGTCCAGTAGACTTGTTTACCAGCTAATTTTTTGGCTTCATCTCGGCTCGTTGTGCCAAGGTCAAGCAAATAATGTCGCTCGTGAATACGATGGCGTCCCCGTCGAAATTGAACTACAATGCCTTTCATTGTTTCGTTAGAAAACCCGGGTTTTTAAAAGTTCCCTCTCATAAAAAATGAACTTTTAAGCCACTAAAACCCCTAATTTTCGATGGTTAAAGATGACGTTTCGTTAGAAGACAATCTCAAATGAACCAAATCGCTTTTTAACTGCTGACAGAACCCCGTCAGAAAGCGAAATGACGCTTGTGTCTTTACTCGACTTGAGGGCTTCATCAAGTTCTTTTGCATTCGAGGAAACAAACGAGCCCTGAACGAGCTTGTAGATAGCACCTGCTTCAATAGCAAACGCAGTCTTTCCAGTTAGTATAATCTCAATACGTTTTCCATTCGCATGTAGTTTAACCACTCCTCGTTCAGCCTTAATCAAATCACGCCGTTGTAAATACTCGCTCAATTTAGTAATAAGTTCCTCTGCATCCCGTCGGATACCATCAAGGTCATGCTGAGTAAATTTAGCCGTCTTAGCTTTCTGCTTCAAGGTTGCAACACTGTGCAAGGCAGGCACAAGGCGAGGAGCAAGCTGTCCGCTCTTAACGAATTTCTTTTCAAATTCCTTAACTAACTCGTCATTAGAGTGGTTGCCGAGCGCGTTCTTAAGCAAAGTAAATACTTCGGTATGAAGTTCTTCAACCCCGCTCTGAACAATACGTTTCTCAAGTTTAGTGCGCATAGCTTTTAAGGCAACATCATATTCTTTCGCACTCTTCAACAGACTGTCAAGTTCAGCCCCGGTTATAGATTGCAATTTACCATGTTCATAATCTTTGTATAATCCTACCACACGTTCCAGCGTCTTCAATTCTTTAGGAGACATTATTTTATCTTTCTCAACAAATTCTTTCTTCACATCAGCAACAATCGTTTTAGGCACAGGTGGTGCTTGTCCGACAAGCATCATCAACGCTTGTGTAGGCGTAACAACCCCCCAATAGATATCTATCATGGCGTCAATCATTCGTCGTTTAACTAACGTGTCGTTCTGCTCCCCATATTTCATGAACGTATCAACGGCTTCAGGGCTGGGCTTAATTTTACCCATTTTGAGCAACATCTTCCAAGGCAAGAACGTCCCTCTATCGTGCATAGGAACTCCATCACGAATAAACGTAAAGATAACCGGGGTTGCATCTTTAACTGATTGCCAGAAATCAGTCAGTAAGTACACCTGCACGTTCAATACGTTCTTTACACCCGCAAGTGCGTTGGCCTCTCGAATATAATCATAAATAAATCCACGTAATTTCTCAAGTAATTGCATACGAGGCATTTTCTTCACGTCAGTATCATCAATAACAACGAACGTGTCAACATCGCTGTCCTTATCAGCTGTTCCTCGTACGAGCGAGCCACCTACGGCATAGGTTGCCACATATTTCTCGAACTTACGCAACACGAGTGTCTTGTGAATATTAGCCACACGTAATGCTCCCAAGAATCCTTTATCGTGCAAAGGATAAGACGCACCCACTGCATCAATCATATCAAACTTGCTATCTAATCCATAGTTCCATACATCAACAGGAGTCTTAATGTGAATCCATACATTTTGTTTGCTCTCTTGTATAATCTTCAACACCTCGGGCTTTATCTTTTTCTGGATATTGTTAAATTGTTCTTCCGGAACAGTCATGTACAAATGTAACGGCTTCCGAGCAGCTTCTTCTTTTGTAAGCCCTTCTTCCTCTTCAAAAACAGGAAATGCAGCCGCAGGTAAAATAGACAGTGAGAGTGTGAAAGGGAATTTCTTAATAAGTTTCTTCTTCAACTCATCCAGTTCAGTGCGAATTTTCTCTGCTTCCTTCATAGGGTCTGCAGGCACGGGTAGCGCAGAAGGGGTGTAAGAATCGGTGTGCGACATATGGCTACCGAGCGAATGAGGTTTCTTCTCGTCCATAATTCATCAAACGAAGAAGCGTATTTAAAGCTACCGCGCTAGTATGTTCAATGAGCAAAGAGACTCTTTCCCATAAGTATCTTCCCGAGTTTGTCTATGGAGGGATTGACGGGGCCGTTACGACCTTTGCCGTCGTTTCGGGGGCTCTCGGTGCTTCTCTTGCTCCGGGAATCATTCTCATATTGGGGTTTGCTAATCTTATCGCCGATGGGTTTTCCATGGCAGTCTCAAATTACTTTTCTACAAAATCAAGGCAAGAACTTAACTTACGTGCTTTCAAGGATAAGCTTCCTTTGAGAAGTGCGCTCGCCACGTTCATCGCGTTTCTTCTCATTGGACTTATCCCTCTCGTTTCATTTGTCTTCTCATTCCTCACCGGCTCGTTTGCCCAGTATCAATTCACGCTTTCCTATATCCTCACCGGCATCGCTCTCGCACTTGTAGGATGGTTCAAAGGGCACGTTACGAACAAAAATCCGTTCCGTTCAGCTACCGAAACGTTAGTCATAGGAGGCATTGCCGCGCTCCTCGCTTACGTTGTCGGCTACGCATTACAAACCTTTGTATTGTAGCTACGTATTTAAATCATAATTACGTTAAAGTCTCATGCCACAAGCCGTCGTTCATTTTGTTATTCCTATTGTTATAGGCATTCTTATTTGGAAGGCCTTTCAGACCAAGAAGCCCTTTCCTCTTGCCTATGCGCTCGCTCTCGGAATAGGAGGAATAGTACCGGATATAGACTATGCTCTGTTCTGGCCCCTCTATTCGCTCGGAATCGTTTCAGACCTTGCACTCGTTCATCGTACCTACACCCATTCACTTTTATTTCCCCTCGCCTTTCTTCTCATAGGTCTCGTTCTGACTCAAACAAAACTAACGCTCAAGAACCATAAGGCAGGTCTGCTCGTAATACTCTTCAGCGCGGGCTCGCTGATACATATATGCCTTGATGCCCTTATCGCTGGATATGTCATGCCCCTCTATCCTCTCTCTATGATAGAAATGGGAACAGGGCTTCTAGATACGCTCGAGAAAGAATTACGGCATGACATTATCGCTACGCTCGATGGAGCGGTGTTCGTGTTAACGCTCGTCTATCTCGTGTTAACCAAGAAACTCACAAAAGTGTAACTATGAAATCAAAAAGAAACGCATGGAAGACATTTCTCCATAAGGGTGCAGGGTTTTCGGTCTTAGGAGTACTCGCGTTTGCACTTGATCTTTCACTACTTGTAGTACTTACTGAGTTTGCCAACTTACATTATCTCTATGCACTCGCGATTGCATTCCTCTCGGCAACCTCGCTTCATTATTTTCTTGCCCGTCGAATGGTCTTTCCCCGCACCACTCGTTCGTTCTCACATGGGTATATCTTTTTCATGACAAGTGCCGCATTCAATCTCGCGCTTACACTTGTGTTAATGAGACTTGCCGTCGATCATTACGGAATCTATTATGTCTTCGCTCGTCCAGCGGTGTCCATCGTAGTCGGAATATGGAATTTCATAATAACAAAAAAACTAACATTCAAAGAACGGCTTCTCCATGACTGACTCTCTTGACAATCAACACGAAGAGAATAATTATCAATTCTGTGAAGCGTGCGGGGCTCGCATGCATGAACGTGCCTGCAAGATTAGCTGTGCCCGTTGTGGGTATTTCCGCAGTTGTTCTGATCTGTTCTAAGCGGAAACGATTTTCCAAAAAGTAGAGCGTAGTCTCTGGAAACTTCCTCTAACGATCGTTTATGGATATGGAGTGCTCGTAAGAAGTCTAACGGGCCTTCTCCCTGCAAGCTCATCCGAGTACACATAGGAGTATCATCCTGGCTAGAGTAAAAGATACGGGGGGGAGCGACATCAGGGTTCTGTCTCGTGGAGAGAGTCCATTCTCCTGCCCTGAAGTGTCTACTCTTAGAAGTATAGTGATCTCCATCGGGACAAATATGGTGTACAAAAGTAAGCTCACTATCAGAGTCATATCGCATCCATCCTATTCTGAATATCTCTCCATAGCGTTTGTCTCTTGAATCAACAATAAAACCAACTAACGAATCAAGAGGCACCGTAAGCCGAGGGCCAAGAACAATATAATCCATTTCTCCAAAAAAAGAAGATTCTATTTAAGCATTCAGCTAGTAAATCACTTACTTGCCCTTACGAGGGGTTTAATCCGAACGCTTACTTGTCCCCTCTGCGTACGTCGCATAGAGATGGTTTCATGAGGAACTCGTGCACGTCCTCCCCGACATACGGTTGCCTTATAGGTCCTGTGCCCATGGAAATTAGAGAGAGTCATCATCGTTGCACCGACTTCTTTATGCTCTGCAATATGGCGCGTTATGTCTCCAAGACAAACATGGTTAGGGACACCCTCAAGAATAAATTTATACTCGGTAGAAGGTCCACGTGCATCAGATAATGAAATCGGACTTCCTACAACATGCGTCAAAGCGTACGCTACATACTCTGGCAATGAATACGTTCGTACATCCATAGATAACGAGCCAAATCACCGTTTAAAAACCTTGTCTATTGAGAAAGAGGTCCGTTTTTGTAGTAGGTGCACTTAGGAGCATAGGTTGCCTCTAAACACCATAGCTGCAAGGAAGCTGTATCACATACCGTGCGTCGTATATCTTCAACGTTTCCAGACGTATGGTTATTTCCACAGTAAGGTCCTTGACCATCCTCTCTCAAATGAGGACATCGATTATCTTTAGGAGTATCATTCATAAGTTGTAGGGCAAGACGTTCATGCGGACCAAGTGAGCGTACCATAAAAATGCATCCTTAATGTCTTTTTAAGTTTTACCCAAAGAGACGTATCGTTAGTACAAATCACTAGTTCTATGCACTAAAACTCATCCAAAACAACCAGGCACCCAGAAGAAAAATGAGTGCTCCCCAGAGCCATTGTGCTTTCTTGAACCGTTGTGCTTGTTTATGTACGTGCCCCGGGAATACTACCTTGGTGATCCCTTTAATTAACGTCACCCATCCGAGCACGGTTATCACAACTCTCCAATCAAACACCCAAAGAGTATGAAGGATAACCGTGATTAATCCCAGGAGAAACGTGATGTATCCAGTAGAAACGGTAATAGCTTTATTCTCAGTAGAGCGTATAACTCTGCCCAAAAATCCCACACTTACCGCAGAAAAACCAAGAATCATAAATAAACTTCCCCAGAATCGTGCGAAGAAAAGTGATAATTCCATCATTCCAATACTACGTTACGGAGACTTATAAACAATTTCACTGGCCCTGAAGAGAATCGAACTCCTGACTACTCGGTGTAAACGAGTCGTTTTGCCACTAGACTACAGGGCCGTGCATCTAAATCTTCTGAGCGTTTTATAAACGCTTCTATTAGATTAACATAATGCTTAAAAAACAGATTTTCTTATTGTTGTCGTGTTTTCGCTGGTGCCCAGAGAAGAAATAAAACATTTTAATCTAACGCCTGACTATCAACTAGCTTTTTCGGTTATCAATTGCCTCGATCCCAAAAGATTAAAGATTTATGAGGGAGATATCATAGTCGCCGTCCCTACCAATCAAATTCCTTTTAATTCTCCCAAGCTTCGAATTTACCGCCCTCACCTTGAAAGGCATGGCCCTAATCTTGTGACCGATGAAACCGTTCTGAATTATTCTTTCGTCCATCCCACAAGTAAGAAGCGAGAATTAACTGATTTGTGTGATGCGGCCTGTATATGGTTCACCGATCCTTCAGGAAGAAAAGTTCTGGGACGTGACGAAGAAATACCTTTCCACCTCATCGTACCGGGAACACATGGATTTAGATTAGTGCGCTCCGAATTTTTCAACCAAGGGCTCTCGAGTAGGGTTTTGGCCTATCAAACCTACTTTAGAACTGTAGACTTCGAAGGCACGGATAGTATAGATCCTGATACGCGCCGTAGCGCTTAACGTGAGGGTAAAACTGTCCCAAAGGAACTTTTAAATAACGTCTCTCGCTCGTTTTATTACGCGACCATAGTTTATCGGTAGAACGCTACGTTGCCAACGTGGAGAGTCGGGTTCGATTCCCGATGGTCGCACTTTTAGGATTAGACCTTCAAAATCCTGCAAGACCTGCGGTATTGAGAATTTCCTCTTTTGAATTCTTTCAATCGTTCCCCGCACAACTCCTCCAATAAGCATTATTGTCTCTATAATAAAGTGGTAACAATACAAAGGTTTAAAAGAGTACAGAGCGAAAGATTGTCATGAAAGACTATACTGGGGATACCTATTATGGAAGAGGTAAACGAACTCCCGAAACACGAAATGAGGTACTTGACCGGCTCACACGCAGAATCGAAAAAGGAAAATCATTGCGACTAGATGCTCTCAAAGAAGAAGATATCTATGTTGGCTCTCTGTTCACTCCACGAAAATCGCGATTACCTCTTTTCACTTCGATAGTAGAAGCGAGAGAAGAACTAGCTGACCGCCTTGAAAAAGAAGGAAAAGCGTATCTTGCGAAACAGACAAGAGGATACAATACTTTTGTACCTCATACTACTAAAAGAACGTTTTCAATAAACTCTTTGGACGAGAAATATCTCTTTCCCCAAGAAAATTCAGACCTTACTCAAAGAGAAAACCTTGCAGACCATACACAATATTTATTCCACGAGCGAGACGCCCTTCGCCCCGAAGCACATGCACTCTTACAGATAGATGAAGAACCTCTCTCACGAGAAGAATTAACTCATGCACAACAAGCCCTCTCCTCGTATCAAGGCATATGTATGACTCTTGCCCATATCAATCGAGGACTCATCGTTCCCATTCTTAAACGCTATGGTTTCGCACTCTATCGAGACGGTGAACGAAAACAAATTATGGGTCCTAATGAAGATATGCTTAATATGCTCCACGATTCTCTGCTCAACGCAGCAGTAGGGTTTGATCGTTCCCAAGGAGTCGCGTTCTCTACCTATGCAACAGAATCGATGAACAATACGATAAAAGAAGAACTTGCACGACAGAAAGAAAAACGAATCATTATGCCTACTTCTTCAGAAAAAAGCATCGTCGATTCCTTAGTTGACTGTGCAGCACTCCCTCATAAAGAAAGGGAACGTGAAGATGTGACGAGGCGAATAGTTCATACGGCTCTCAACCATCTCGAAAGAAGGAGCCATCATGTTCTCACCCTTCGGTTTGGACTCGAAGGGCACAAGCCTCATACACTTGATCAAGTAGCGAGGATCTTTGGGTTGTCAAAAGAACGAGTTCGTATAATTCAGAATCAAAGTCTTAAAGAATTACGTGAGGGTCCTCTCGCTGAAGACCTTTCCGACTTAAATAGTGACGCATAAGTCGTAACCTATAAAAACCTTAGAAAAATAGTCTTGCCATGTCCTCGGAATTTGATAAAATAAACCAAGATATTCGTGACTTCAATACTCGTATAAAGACCTGGAACATTGATGATTTGTCAGACG
>CAZVXB010000005.1:0-2119 GCA_964630965.1 Candidatus Woesearchaeota archaeon
GACTTGTCGACGGGCAATATGTTTTAGGATGTTAAAATCAATTTGATAACACTGAAGGAGGCTCGGTTGGCATGTCTCGACAAAACGGCTGGACCGTGGTTGAACCAAGCGCAGACACGCGAATTATCTATGTGAGCGACTCTGTAGGAAGTGATTCGTATGATGGACTCTGCCCTAACGCACCTGCCAGCGGATTGTGCGGCCCTAAGAAAACCACGCTTGCAGGATCACAACTTCTTAGAAATGGATTCTCTGATTGGATGCTCTTGCGACGTGGAGACACGTTCTTTAATCAATCCCTCGGTCCAAATCCAAGTACGCAAGGCCATCTCAACAAGAACGGAAGATCGAACACAGAACGATTAGTTCTCGGAAGTTATGGTTCAAGCACCCAACGTCCAAAAGTCTATACTGAAATAGGTGGAACTGTCTTTGCAGACTTTGATGCTGCAAACCTTCTTATTGCAGGAATAGAATTTAACAACTATGAGGGCAACCCCTATTCACCTTATTTCAAAGGGATTCAATTTACCGAACCTGCATTTAAATTTCAATATAGAACCCAAAACGTAACGATTGAAGACACAGTTATAACGGGATATGACGGAGCTATTTTAGTTGATGCAGTGGTTGGATCAGATATTAGTGATTATCAAATTTGGAACAATGTTGAGATACGAAGAAACATAATTTACAACATCTTCCCCACCTACTCACATTCAAACGCCATCTTTACTTTTGGGGGAGGGAGTCTTCTCCTCGAAGAAAACATGATGTATAAGAACGGATGGGCAGATGTATATGATTTAATAGCCAGTGCACACCCAGGATATAATACTTCAAACGCTTGGCAAAGCGTGACAAATGGAGATTTTATTATAAAACTTGATAATACAGACTACACCATAACCGGAGTCAATTTTGGCTCAGTAACATCGATGAATGACGTTGCACAAGTAATAGAAACGAGAATAAACTCAGTTACAGGAGGCTCAGGTACTGTCGACGTTCAATGGTTCCCTCAGCGAGCCCAGTTCGCCTTCTCCTCAACGTTCCAGCCAAGCGATGATTATGAATTAAAAATCTATACTGCAGGAGCAGGCACAGATATCGCTTCACCAAATGCATTCATGAATAACAACTCATTCTCAACCCCAGGAAAGACTATCTTCAACAGAGATATGTATATTTCAGGAAACATGAATAATACGATTGCACGAGGAAACATTGTAGTCGAAGGAGCATCGGGAGGAATTCAGATGCGTATGGGCGGAACTATGGAAGACAATCTTGCCATAAGACAACCGTTTGCATTGACTTTCGGACACGATCAGAATCCAGATATTAATCTAGCTAATGGGGCTTATGGACAAAACGAGGCCCAAATTCCGTTCAGAGGAATCGCACGCAATAATGTAGTTCTTGACTCTGAAAACATAGGGAACGCCCCTCGTGGTCTCGGTCTAGGACTTGGCGGAACTAATGTCGAAGCTTATGGAAATATCATTTCGTCCAATACAAGAGGAAGCGACGCTTATGGAATAGCAATGGGCGGGTCAATAGTATCTCCATTAGGAAATGCACGAGTATACAACAATATTGTCTACAACTGGTTTGCAGCATCAGGGACAAATGCAGGAATCTATATTATTGGAAACACTAACACTCAGCCCTATAACAGCACATTAATCAAAAACGTCTCCATATTCAACAATATCATCCATCAAAATACAGGCAAGGCCGTTGACACCGTACGAACAGTTGCAGCCTGGCGCAATTCCACCCTCACGGCTCAATGGAGATACCAATATGATTACTTATTTAGACAAATTAACTTCTCTAACAACACCTATTACTCGAGTGCAGGCCAGTCAAGCCTCTTCAGAATAGGGGAATTCAACAACGTACAAAATGGAGCAGTCACATCGGCAAGTGCCCTCGGAACCATGAACTTAGCAACCTGGACACAATACACTAACGACACCTCAAGATTCGCAAACCCTGGCTTTGTTGACCCTGATAGGTCGATAGAAACCTACATGACCTCACTAGGACAAACACCCACATACGACGCATTCGTGAACAAGATATTGTCACAATCGAGATTCAATTGGGACAC
>CAZVXB010000005.1:2219-16434 GCA_964630965.1 Candidatus Woesearchaeota archaeon
CATACGACGCATTCGTGAACAAGATATTGTCACAATCGAGATTCAATTGGGACACCGATTACACGGCCTACTCAGTCAACCAGTATATACGAGATGGATTCGCAACCGCATAAAAGCCGAAGTGTTTAAAAAGCCCTTTTTTCTCATCACCACATGCCATTCAAACTAACAATTGCAGATAAAGGAAAAGCCTGGAAGATAGAGTCAACCTCTGAAACCCTGGTAGGTAAGAAAATTGGAGAAAAAATAAAAGGCTCTGACGTCGGAACAGACCTTGATGGATATGAATTAGAAATAACCGGTGGTTCGGATAGCTCTGGGTTCCCTCATAAGCGCGATGTAGAAGGCCCTGAATTAAAGCGTGTTCTTCTCACCAAAGGCTGGGGAATGTGGCAAAAACCCCGAAAACTAGGCAAGAAGAAAGTATCGACACCTGATGGACTTCGATTACGAAAGACCGTACGTGGAAATCGTATCTCTGAAAAGACAGTCCAAATCAACATGAAAGTTCTCAAACACGGCCACAAGAAGTTCGAAGAACTCTTCCCTGACCAAAACAAGCCTAAAGCTCCTACAGCCGAAGCTGCTCCTGCCGAGTAACTAGGCAAGGTCAAAACAAAGCTTTTTAAAAGGAACTTCTTGATTTTTCTATGACCTATAAGCCAGAAGCTCATTTAATCTCATTAACGGTAAAGAGTCCTAGAGGACTTCATGCAAGACCGTCCATGGAGTTATCAGGAATGATGCGAGATAGATGTAAAGGCGATGTGTACGTATCTCGTTCAGATAGTAATGAATGGTACGATGCAGGATCAATCTCAGGAGTCATGCTCTTAAGAGCAACTCCAGGAACAGAATTACGATTTAGATTTAATAGTCCTGAAGACGTCACTCCTAAGTTTCTAGAAGACCTTACATGGATACTTGAAAACGATGATCATATCTAAATAGCAACTTTTAAAACACATCTCTTCTAGCTAGCTGACATGAAGACCCCTCAAAAAAACGACATAGAAACCATCAACGTGATTATGGTAGGTCACATAGACCACGGTAAAACAACCCTTTTATACAAACTGACAGGTCGATGGACAGACACGCACTCTGAAGAACTCAAACGAGGAATCACTATTCGTCTCGGGTATGCGGACATTATGCTCTCCAAAGACGGCACCTCATACAATAAAGATGGGAAGGGCGATCCCGTACGAGAAGTATCCTTTGTAGACGCTCCAGGACACGAAATGCTCATGGCAACCATGTTATCGGGCGCGGCCATTGTTGATGCTGCTATTCTCGTGGTAGCTGCGAATGAAGGAATCAAGCCTCAGACGAAAGAACACCTCGTAGCCGTGCAAGCTAAGAAAATAAAAAATATAATCATTGTTCAAAACAAAATCGATTTGGTAACAAAAGAACAAGCTCTCAAAAATTACAAAGATATCAAACACCTCGTCAAAGGCACGATAGCCGAAAACGCACCTATAATTCCCGTATCTGCTCAACATGAAATAAACATAGACAAAATTTACGAAGCACTTGCAACTCTGCCCTTGCCCGAACGTTCTCCTGAGGCAACCCCTCTTTTCATCATTGCCAGAAGCTTTGATATAAACAAACCAGGCACGACACCTGATAAACTTCGAGGAGCCGTTCTCGGAGGCACGTTAAAGGCAGGCACATTAAAAGTAGGAGATAGTATAGACATAAAACCAGGTATTGCCGTTAAAGAAGCCAATCAAGTACACTACAAACCATTCAAAACAACCATTCGAGGATTATTCAAAGGAAGCCATAAAGTAGACCATATAGTACCCGGAGGCTCAGTCTCCATAGAAACCGAACTCGACATGGGGCTCGGAAAATCAGATATGCTCGCGGGATGTGTCGCTTCAAAAACAGGCGCATTACCCGAACCCGTTTCAACTCTCCGAATGAAGTATGAACTGTTCAAAGAAATGATTGGAACCGTACCTCCCGTCAAAGTTGAGCCCTTGAAAGCAAGTGAGATGGTCATGTTAAGTATCAATACATCGGTCACCGTGGGCATTGTAAAAAGCATTAAAGGAAACGAAGCAGAACTTAACTTACGTATACCGATAGTCCCCTTCAAGGGAGAGAACATCGCCATCGCACGCACGATTAACAACCACTGGCGTCTTATTGGGCACGCCCAGATTGTTTAGGTTCAACACTCTTCTGAAGCGCTTCACGTGAAACAGAAAGAAATATATTTTCCCCTATTCGCTTAATGTAACTTCCAGGAATAGTTATGTGTTTAAACAATCCTTGAGAAATCTGAAGAGATTCTATAATATTCTTATTTTGAACTAACGTGACATTTCTCACTTTTCCAATCTCACGCCCTTCGACGTCAAACACGTGCATTCCTCGGGTAGCAAACACCGGACGTATATTGAGAAAAACAGCTCGAGACCCTATACGTTCAATATATTCTTTACCTACAATAATCCCTCGCTTGAGGAATCCTTCGTCGATAGAAATACCCACGAATTCAAGTTTCTGAGGATCAATATGAACAATATCAATGATGCCTGCTGAAGCTCCCGCGATATCAAACACTTCTTTTCCTAAAAGATCGTCTGAACTTATAGTATGACTAAGCGGAGTTACGCCAGAAAGATCGTTTCGGGACATTGACACCCTCCTTCAATAAGATTGATGTGCCTATAGAAGCAATGTGAGAAGGTTTAATCTGCAACGGCTCAGCAAACCACCGTTTCACTTCAAGATATCTAACTTTATTCGTCGAATCAACACGCACCACGCTTATCACCTTACCCACGCGCTCCCCTTCATGAGATATAACGCTCTTGCCCTTAAGCAGTAAAGAAGGCTCTTCATTAAGAATACACGATTCAGACGTAAACGAACGAACATATTCTCGTCCAATATACCACTCTTTCCCTGAAATCCCTCGAGTGACAACGAGACCTTTAACTTTCAACACATTCTCGTCGGTTTGAATAGATTTTATGCGACCTACGACCGTGCCATTAGGCGTGAGAACACGGGCCCCCGTGACTCCGTGAATTGAGAACGTTGCATCAAAAGCAACATCATCGTGTATCTCCTCCATACCCTTCTAAAACAAGCAGTGTATAAAAAGATTCCTAGAACACTGCATAATGAAATCCTAACATAATCGCATACTTAATGACTGACCCAATAACTAATGCCGTGAAAAGCCTCCAAGGATTATAACGGGCCATCCCCAATGCAAACGTCAAAAGAGGAGCAGGTAACGGAAGAATATTGAATATGACTACGGCGTACGCTCCGTATCGATTAACATATCGTCGTACTTTGTATACATTCTTCTTAGACATGAAATACATGAAGAACAGACTAAATCGACGCCCTACCACGTAGTTAAACGTGTTAGCAAGAATAATACCTGCAAAGGAAGCAATGAGCAATAACCACGGAGATACACCTTTCACCAGCGCTGCATAGAAAAACAATTCGGGAGGAATAGGATTAAAGAAGAGATCTCCTGCAACCGTTATATAAAATATACCCAGAGGGTTGAGAGCAACAACATCTTTCTCAAAGAAATGATAGGTTTGATTGATAGCAGGAACAGAAGCTATGGAAGCAAGAGGAATATCAAGTGAAAGAAAGAGCGTCCCAAGAACGATAAAACCCAAAAGAAAAAAGAAGAGCGTGATAATCCTCCGTGTGGACGTACGCTCATAGATAAACGTGTAATCAGACCCCATCATCTCATCACGATAACCCGGTTAATAAATCTGCTAGCTAACACATATAAACTCGTTCTTAATACGAGAACTATGGGTGAGAATGCAATTACGAAGAGCACAGGTCCGTGCATTATTATGGCTGGCGCAGGAACGGGCAAGACCTACACCATTATAGAGAAACTCAAATATCTCATCTCAAATGCCATCTATACACCCGAACGGATAGTCTGTCTCACCTTCTCTAACGAAGCCGTTGCTTCTCTTAAATCACGCGTCGTACACGCACAAACCGAGGGAGAGCCCATCATACGTACCTTTCACTCGTTCTGTGCAGACATCCTCAAAGAACACGGCTCGCTCATTGGAGTGAAACCGGAATTCAGAATTCTTGTGCCTGATGAAGCGAAAATAATGCTCCACAAAAATCTGAAAATACACCCGAGTCTCTGTTCCAAATACGTCGAAACACTCGGAGTAGCCAAAGATCTCGGCATAACTCCTCATGCAATAACGACATATATAGAAAAGAAAAAGAAACAAGACTACAGTGACGATCTCAGACAATCGCTAGAAGCCTTACAATTTGAACTCAACACCCGCCACTCCCAAAAAAACAAACAAGGAAGAAACGAACTCGATTCAAAACGTGAGCGCCTTAAACGACTCGCCTCCTTGCTTAAACTCCAGAAGTTCGTCCAAGCCTGGAATGCCTATGAAAAACTCAAAGAAAAAAGAAATCTCCTTGACTATGCAGACCTCAATGCAAAAGCAATCCAGATTTTAAATAAAAAGAAGGAAATTGCACAGGCATACGAGTACATCATAGTAGACGAGTTTCAGGACACCAATAAAATGCAGTTTGATCTCCTCGTCTTGTTAGCCCCACACAAGAACATAACCGTCGTAGGAGACCTCAATCAGTCCATCTATAGATTCAGGGGAGCGTATAAAGAAAACGTCCAGGTATTCAAACAAGTATTCGACGTCAAACCGAGCGATGTATACGCGCTCGATAAATCATTTCGCTCCCCCAACACCGTCTTACGTAGCGCAAATACGCTCATACAGAGAGAGCCCTCCTCATTTGCCCTTACTAATGCCTACGATAGAGAAGGAGAAAAGATAGAGATATACGAATTAAAAAATGATAAAGAAGAAACGCGCAAAATATTGGAGTGCATAGAAGCCGAGAAGAAGCGTGGCACGCCCGATGAGGAGATATGCGTCATGTTCAGAACACATCAGCAAGCTCAACGCCTCAAACGCGCACTCGAAGAAGCCCACATCCCCTATGCTGCCCTAAGTAAGACCTCTCTGCTTGAACTTCCCCTCATAGATCAACTAATCAACTATCTCGACCTGAGCAACGCATATAGTAAAAAGAAAAAGGGAGCAACTAAAACCTGGTGGGATTTACTCTATTCTTATTCCTTGCCTAAAGAAGACCTTGCCCTTATAGGTCGCGAGTTAAAAAAACACGAAGAGAGTGCACATCTGACAGAAGAAGTTATGGAAAAACTTCCTGCCTTAGAGGTAAGCACTCCAACAACAATACAACTCGCTTTCGTAAAAGAACGAATCCTCGAACTCTCAAAGAAACTAGAAGAAAAGAAGCCACTCCTCGAATGCTTAGACGAGCTCCATAATCATCAAAATCCTCCCTCAGAACGAAACCCGCATGACGAAAAAGAAACCAATTATGTCGCGTTCAAAACCTGGGTCGAAACCTATCTCAAAATTGAAAGCCCTGACCTTGACGACCTCTTATATCACATAGCAGTCATGAAGAAATTAGGAATAAAACTCGAGACTGCCCGAACCGAACAAAAAGGAATCAGACTCATGACCCACCATGCTGCAAAGGGGCTTGAATATACCTGCGTCATCATAACGAATATGGCTCAAAATAGATTTCCCTCTGAACGAACCCGAGCCAATGAACTACTCCCTTCAGAACTCATGCCTGATATTGCCGAGCAACTCAGAGACACACCCGATTACCTATGGGACGAACTTATTGAATCGTTCGAACGGTCTCTCCTCTTAGCAGAAGAACGACGACTCTGTTATGTGGCCTTCACTCGAGCCAAACAACGCCTCACACTCACCTATGCCACTGAATACGGCTCACGTGCACATATGCCGAGCCAATTCCTTCAGGAAATAAACTACACAACCAACCCCGATATACTCTTTGTGCAAGACACCGAAGAAAAAGCAATCACAACCGCCCCTGAAATTGTTCAAGCAGACATGATTGAAACCAAAAAGAAACCTATTCGTTCAACATTCTCCCCGTCAGCGTTGCTTCTGTTCAGCGATTGTCAGAAAAAATATGAGTACAAATATATCTACAATATGCCCGAACCCGAGCCCACGTCCTGGGAGGAAATGCGTCTGGGCTCCTTTGTGCACCTCATCATAGAAGAGGGAGTGCAAAACGGATTCACTAATGAAGAGTCGTTTATAACCCATGCTCGCATGCGATATACAGAGCCCGAATGGAGTGCAATCAACCTCGATGATGCGCTCTCACTCATACGCATATTCTACCAACGAAATAAACATAAATACACCCGCGATTCGCTCATTGAAATAAAACTCAAATATGAGATAGAAGGAATCACCTTTGAAGGATACGCCGACCGAATTGACATTCACCCTGATGGTCTCGAAATAATAGACTACAAAACAGGCAAGGGATTCATAACTGCTCAACACCGGAATTGGCAACTAGGCATTTACGCCTTAGCCGCCCCTCGGTTAGGAAAGGGCCCCGTACGAAAGATGACGTTAGACATGCTTCGTCATGAAAAGCCACATGAATTTGAACTGCTTCCTGACGGCACTGCGCGTGATGTCAACGCCCCTCGCACAAGCTTCAATCTTAACGCCGTCAAAGATGAACTTCTCGTTACAGCACGAAAAATACAAGAGTGTTATACGAAGGGGTTCGCTCCTTGTGATGTAGAAGACAATTGCGAATTCTGCAATCAATTCATCTGGAAAATCTAACGTCTACCCAAGTAACCCGTACGCCTGTGAAGATGTGCAGGAGGACGAGAAAGACTAACCGGGCCTTGATAAGAAGGGGGAAGAGGAGAAGACCGTGGAAGAACATCAGGAACCGGTTGTTCCAAAAGCTGTTCAAGATGTCGCATCTCAACATAAGGAGCAAGAGAAAGAGCAACGATATATCGAAAAGGGTGTAATGCTGAACTCATACTCTAATAAAAAATAACCTCTTTAAAAATCTTCGGTTCAAAAAGTATATAAGAATAAACGCGTTAGATAAAGAATGAAAAAGAGTGGTATAGCCATCAGTATCGTGCTCATTATACTCATAGGAATAGGCATCTATTACAAAACAACCCAGACTACGTCCGAACCGGAAAGGACCTACTGCACGCCCGAATCACGTCAAGGAGAATTCTGCACCGCACAATACGATCCTGTCTGTGGATGGTTCGGCACGTCAGTTCAGTGTCTTGTGTATCCCTGTGCAAACGTCTATAGCAATAGTTGTCATGCCTGCCTCGATCAAACCGTAGACTACTGGACCCAAGGCCCTTGTCCTTCTAACCCTTAGTGCGGAGCGCTTTAAAGAAGTTCGTCATATGGGCATACGCACCGGGCAATTGAGTATAATGTCGCACCGTTGCATACTCATTCCCTCCAACCATAGGGGTAAGTGGTCGTCCACTCGAACGATGTAAACACAAGAGGGGTTTTCCCAGCGATTGAGCAAGACCCAATTCATAACCGACACCCGTAGAAGGAGTCGTTACATCACCTACCAACACATGAGCCTTTCGAATAAGTCCGGTATCTCGCTCAAAAATCTCCTCGTCTGATGCTCCGTGCTCAATACCCAATACGATTTCTTCTTTAAAGAAAATATCCTTAGACAACACCGTTCCAAAACGCTCAAGACGCTCAATCATAGGCCGATAATATCTATGAATATCTTGCGTCCCTCCGTTAATAGCTCCAAAAAAATAAATCTCAAGGTTTTTACGTGCCATTGAAAAACCAGTTTAGAAAGGGTATTTAACGATTGTGTCGATTAATGCGAAGTGAAACAAGACTTCCCACGATCGCACCAAGCGTGTTAAACACCAAATCGAGCAAGGTATTGAAATACCCTCCCACACCCGTTTGACCTAAGTATACCACAGCCCCAAATTCAATCAACTCGTTAACAACACTTACACCCATGCTCGCAAGTGCGACAAAACAAGCCACATAGAGGGCTCGTATCTTCTTATCCGCTCGTGTAAACACGAGGTGCCCAATCACCAGAGACATAACAAAATAGATGTAAAAGTGAAGTATCTGATCAAACTTGAGGATAACAAACTCGCCTGTTACCTCATGAGCATTATAAATCTCTACAGGAATCCAACGATAGAGCACCTCTCCCGTAGGCATGTGCACACTTCCCCCAGCCATATGAAGCAGACCCCAAAGAGAAAGCAACCAGAGAATCGTTAAGGGAAATCTAATAGTGCGTTGAACAGCACATACAAGAACAAGCAACCCAATCACCACAGCAACATACACAAGAAACTCATAATTCTTCTGAAGAATGTAATAGACTGCAAAACAAAGGACATAGAGAACGTTAAAGACAATTAAAGCCCACTCGCTCCCCTTTATCATCTTTATCTACCGTAAAAAGAATATTTAAACTACACTCTTTTCAAGTCAGAATGAAAAAAGAAAGGCTATCTCCCGAACAGTTTCACGTCCTCCGAGAGAAAGGGACCGAACGCCCCTTCACTTCTCCTCTTCTCAAAAACAACGAAGAAGGCATGTACACCTGTGCCTCCTGTGGCTCTGAACTTTTTACCTCAAACGCAAAGTTCGATTCGGGCACAGGCTGGCCCAGCTTTGATGAACCTGCCAACACCAAGAACATAATCCTTCATGAAGACACCAGCCACGGCATGCGACGAACCGAAGTCTTGTGTAAAAAATGTGGAGGACATCTCGGACATGTCTTTCCCGATGGCCCTACCAAAACAGGTCAACGTTATTGTATCAACGGCTACGCCTTGCAGTTCAAGAAATCTAAACATTAATCAACTTTAATGTAATACCCAAAGAGCGTGTCTCGTATCAACGTTCCCTTGACCCGTACGGTTGTGCCTTCCTTAGGCAAATCCTCGGAAGATACAGCAATCGTTCCGGTAGTATCTTCAAGCGTATAGCCTGAAAGAGACCCTATCTTAACGACATTCGTAACCTCGCCTCGTACTCGCACCGTTTCTCCAATCTGATCTTCCATTTTAATAGAGGAAACAGCACTCGTACCAAAACTAAAATAGGCAACAAGTGCAATAACAAGCACTACAACCAAACCGCCTATCACCAAGCCTGCTTTTTTCATCTCTATAAGAGGCCTTTATTCTTTATAATTATAACGTAGAAGGAAGTGCCAAAAACTTGTATCTATCAAGTAAAAGAGAAAGCTCAAAGGTATTCATTTTTGAACCGAATACATCTTTAATAGAATCAATCGTTTTAACAAGGCCCTTATTATCACGAGCAGAGAATCCAATAATGACATTACGCTTACCCCTAAATGAACGAATATAGTATACGTTTTGCAATGCTTCTAACTTTCGACAATCCTGGAGAGTAAGAGAATCAACCGAGAGCTCAAGAATATAACTTGTAAGCATAACCCTATGCTTGTTTGTTCGTGCATAAAACCCTTGAATAACCTTCATCTCAAGCAGGCGTTTTATTCTATAACGAACAACATCCTCTGACGTACCGCAACGAGAGGCAATATCAATAATCTTTTCGCGAGCATTATTTGACAGTACAGTTAATATAGACTTGTCAAGAGAATCAAGGGTTACATGAGCACCCGAAACAGGCTCCCGAATCTCTTTATTCAGATTAAAGAGTTCAACTCGCATGCTATACAAAAATACCTCTCTCGCTTCAAGAACCATTTTGCTTGATACAAAAGATTGCTTGAGCCCTAACGTACCAAGCGTAGTAGAAAGCTCTTCTTGTGAGCGAGCAAGAAGCTGAATCTCCATATCCCACGCCCCTGCAAGCCGTGTGAGAGCAACCACCTGTGCATTATCACGCAACGTTCGAATAAACGTCCCTCCCAAATCGAGAGATTTACTAAATCGAACATACACATGAAAAAGTTTAAACCCTAAGGCCTTATAATCAATCAAGGGAAAGTAAGAAAGAATAAACAGTTCTTTTTCAAGACGTTTCAGGCGTTCACGTACTCTGTCCTTTGAAACATGAATGCGTTTACCGATAGCAGAGTAAGGCAACCGGGCATCATCACAAATACACTTGAGGATAGCAAAGTCCCTTCTATCAGGCATATAGGAAGGAGGCTTACTATCAACAGACAACGTTTTACTCATTAGTTAAAAACCAATTTCCCACATATAAATCTTTCCGTTTTCGCTCGTTTTTAGACAAATAATGATATATATGCCTTTTATGACTATTGTTTATGACAAGAGAAATAAAGAAAGAAACAATAGGTTTCTTAAGACCTAGAGAAGTAGACGTAATATATGAAGATGGAAAAAAAGTCGGACATATAGAAACAGAAACAGAGGGAATAATTTCTCCAAAGGAGGTACGAGTGGAGTATAATAATGATGGAGATAAGGTAAGCGAAACAAGAGAAGAACCTACGTTTTTGGGATTTGGTCCTACTGAAGAAGTGACTCGTGATACTAAAGGAGAAAAACTATATGAAACAACACACGAGCGAACATTTTTGGGATTTGGTCCTACTGAAGAAGTGACTCGTGATGAGGCCGGAAGGAAACTAACAGTAGCACACTATGAAAAAAGAATTATTGATGGAAGAGTCAAAGTTATTGAAGACGTTCGTTCTCGCCATTCAAGAGGAAGTTCAAGTTCAGATAGTGATTCTGGAGATTATAGTTATTCATCAAGTGATGATAGTGGCTCATATAGTAGTTCTTCATCTTCCTCAACATCAAGTTCACCAAAGAAAGAAGAAAGTTCATCTCTTGCAGGACTTCTATTTAACGTAGGATTCATGGGTATTGCAGCGATAGTAGCGTCTATAGTATCTACGATAAACTCACGAAAGGAGATAAGTGCTCCTCCCGTTAGTTGCCAGATTAGACAGTCCTATCACGAATCGATGTTCTTCCGTTCCGACTCTGGCCTAAAACCGGTGGCTCCCGACCAAGCCTACCAAGGACAAGGTTCAATAGAACTTCACTATCCTCTTTCTCGTACCGATAAGGGGCTTGAAGCAATAGTAACCATTCCTGCTGATGACGTTGAATTACGAGATATAACTTATTGGGGAGGAAAAGTACACTACCAAGAATGGAGAGGAAAAATAGGAGAAAAATTCGACAAGAACAAAGACAAATTCCTTTCCTATGATGAAATCGCCGTGATGTATAATGCAATGGGCGAAGAACTAGTAAATTTACTCTACCAAGATAAAATACTTGTATATAACAAAGATATCGAAGGCGGAGGCCCTCATGCGGCACCTATCTTCTTCCAAGATACCCAAGAGCGAGCAGTAAATAAAAGTAAACTAGAAGAAATAAAAGAAGACCCTCATAAAATAGGCAAGCGAGTGTTTAATGCATATAGGTCCAATAATCCTGACTAATTCTGAATGACGAAATCACGAGACGATGAGATTTATGAACAAGGAGTTCATATGGGACAAAATGCAAATCTTTTACAGCAGTTTGCAGACAATCTTGCTCCAGTTATAACTCGAGAAGATGAAATATTCCAAAGGGGATACAATTATGGGGTAACCCATAAAAGTTCAAAAGAAGATGATGACGAAGATGTAATAGATGAAGAAGAAATTGAAATAAGCAAGGAAAAAATAGAAAGCATTTCCTTAAGAGACGAAGAAACCATAACAGAAGTAAACAATGAAAGCGAAGAGAACCTAATAGAAATAGATGAAGACTATGATTACAATCATTCCATAAGTTCAGTCTGGTCTAAGAAAACTGAAGAGACAAGGAAAGAAAGACGGAGAAAAATTATTAACCTTGTTAATAAAATGACCTCAAACGAAATAGAAAATTCACTTGCGCTATGTCCTGACTCAAACGCGGGAATAAAAGAACCAGATCAAGAAGTACGTCATGAATTACATCGTAGAAAAATAATCGATGAACAAAAAAACATATATCAGCTGATATCGTACTCTAAATATGATAACCCTTTCAGAGAGTATGCAGAAAGAAGATTAAGGGAGCTAATAGCTCAAAACCCTGAGTTAGAAGAAATTAGCAGATATAGTTGGTTTGAAGCTCAAGAGATAGGGATGAGAGATGCAAATGGAAAGAAAGCTTATAGAGAAGCAAGGGAAAGAAGAACTGAACGAGAAAAAGCGATTAGAGAAATCATCCCTATAACTGATCTTGAGGAGTTAAATAGATTAAAACACAATCTTTCTATTTCTTCCATTGCAAGAGAGTATGCAAGAAGGCGATATGAAGAAGTAAAGAGTCAACAAAAGAAGCCGAAGGGGCTCATTGAATTGCTCTTTGGATTGTTTGAATAAAAAAGATAATCCTTAACCCCTTAGGGCAAGAAGCATATCGCTATAAGAAACGGCCAGCAAGTCACTATCTTTCACGCCTAGAAGACCTTGATAATGGTTGCATTGTTGTTGTAAGACATCTCTTCCCAGAGTTCCATCGGAATCTATAGCTTCAACTTCAACGAACGAGCCAAGACCAACAACATCATCAACATGAAACTTAACATTCTTGATAAAGTAAATATCTCGTTGCTTATCAACACTAACCTTCACACCGAGAGCATTTGTCAAGATAGTTTCAAGTGAACTGCCGGGCTCTGTTCTGAACAGACCAACCTTAGATTCCTTAGCCCCTGCGTAGTCTTCTCGCGAGTATCCAATAAGACTATTTTCAATAATACCTCTTCGCAATTTAAGCCTTCCATGCGGGACATTAAAATAAACATCAATTTGATGATCTCGCCCCTTATACTCTGCACCTTCTCGTTGTAAAATAGCCCTAATTCGTTCAGGATTATCACATCGAGCCTTAAATTCTACATTAAGATGCATAGTTC
Organism: Candidatus Woesearchaeota archaeon; assembly: GCA_964630965.1. GTDB lineage: Archaea > Nanobdellota > Nanobdellia > Pacearchaeales > GW2011-AR1 > JBBSZK01. Next base: position 15,053 of record CAZVXB010000005.1, read on the forward strand.
AGAAGTAGTAGTTCAGATTATAAAGATTACTCGTCACCCGCTTCGACCAACGGGACCTTAACCATATCGACAACACGATCTCCCTCTTTCAGCTTCACAACGTGCACGCCTTGTGTGGCTCGACCCATCACACGAAGGTCTTTCATACTCGTTCTAATGACCATTCCTTGCTTAGTTGTAACGATTACCGAATCTTTATCATCCACCGCAAGAGAACGCACAACATCTCCGGTCTTATCGCTTACGCTCAAATTGATAACACCCTTAGCTCCTCGACTAGTGGTACGATATTCCTCAAGTTCCGAACGTTTACCAACTCCTTTCTCTCCTATAGTGAGTAACGTCATCTTACCGTCTGAAGGCAACGCTTCCATAGACACGACCTCATCCCCACGACCAAGTTCAGCACCCTTTACTCCATAGCTCGCTCGGCCCATAGGACGAACTTCTTCAACTACGAATCGAACAGCCTGCCCTTTAGCCGTGCAGAGCATGACGTGTTGTCCATCTTGCACCCGACGAACGTCAATCACAATGTCAGAGCCATCAGCAGGTAAGTTGATAACACGTACTCCGCCCGTGCGTGGCTTACTAACATCTTTCAACGGCAACTTCTTGACCATGCCCAACTTGGTAGCAAACATCAAGTATCCTTGCTCAAAGTCTTTCAAACTCATAAGATGAGCAACTTTCTCCTCACGTAAATCAATAACATTCGCAAGAGCCTTACCTCTTCCTTGACGTTCTGCAATGGGCACATCATTTGCCTTAAGCCAGAATACACGTCCCCTCGTTGTGAAGAACAACAAGTAGTCATGTGTCGAACACGTAACCATAAGACGAACGAAATCTTCTTCTTTCAAATCTGCACCTGTAACGCCCGTTCCCCCTCTCTTTTGTTCTCTATACGTCTTAACATCAACACGCTTAATGTACCCTCCTTCACTCAACATCACAACCACGTCTTTCTTCTCTATAAGGTCTTTTTCAGAAATCTCAGCCACTCGTTTAAGCACGGTCGTTCGGCGCTCATCCCCAAACTTCTTTTTCAAATCTTGAATTTCTTTCTTTATGACACTTAAGATTTCCTGCTCGCTTCCGAGTAATTTCTTCAAGTAGGAGATAGTTTCTTTCAATTCTTTTTCTTCTTCTTTCAACTTAGAATCTTCAAGACGAGTAAGTTGTTGGAGGCGAAGTTCGAGCACTGCCTTAGCCTGTCGTTCAGTTAAACCAAACTTACGCATAAGTCCTTCATGAGCTGCTTGAGCATTTTCAGACTTCTTAATGAATTCAACAACCTCGTCGATTTTCTTCAAAGCTATAAGCAATCCAAGAACAATCTCAAGTCTGTCTTCCGCTTTCTTCAGTTCAAACTCGCTTCG
>CAZVXB010000006.1:0-15407 GCA_964630965.1 Candidatus Woesearchaeota archaeon
AGAATGAGAAGTCAACTTACAATGGTACGTGTCAATCTTCTCAACCCTAAACAGCTGGCTGACCAGCACCTTATCGCAGAGTATGATGAAATTCTCATGTTGCTCGGGTATGTCTCTCGTTTCCCGGACTCAGCAAATCTCCCTTCGAGCTATCGCCTGGGTAAGGGCCACATTCGTTTCTTTAAAAACAAACTCGCCTATCTAAAGAAACGGCACGATCTTATCAAAAACGAAATGCGTACTCGCACGTTCAAACCAACCAAAACGATAACGCTTTCCTCCTTTCCTAAAGAACTGTGTAATGATTGGAGCCCTCAAGAATCAGACTTCGCCATCATCAAAGAACGCATTGCAGAAAAACTAGCTAAAAAACCTCAGTGGTATCGTTACTATGGGGAGCAAAAACCAACCTCTTTCTTCATAGACTTATTAAATAAGGAATAAGGTTCTAATCAAAGCGTCTTAAGAATATACTTCATCTCATCGATTTCAACGCTTTGGGCTTCAATGATGCTCGTACCAAAACTCTTGAGCTCGTCATTCGGGTTGGAAGAGAGCATCTGGAGAGTCATATCAATAGCCATCTCGTGATGTGCAATCATGCCCTCAAGAAAAGCCCGGTCACGGGTAGTCCCTTCAAGGTTGTCAAGGCGAGGCATCATCGGCGTATAACGAGTGTCCATTGCACGACCATACCATGCTGTTTGCCATTCCATCATGCGAGCAATTTCAGTTTCTTGAGCGGTACTGATGCGACTTGCAAGTGATCGAACATCATCTCTATCAGACAAGACCATCATCTTCGATGTATCAACGGCTTCTTGATGATGCGGGATCATATCGGCAATAAATTGCTCTGGATTTGAGATAATGAGGTTATGGTCGTGGGAAGGCGACAAGGAGGGAGTTTCTTGAGTTATGGTCGTTTCAGCAAGTGAGAAACCAAAACCTGCGACAATTAAGAGAGTGAAAGCGACAATAAGGTACGACTTCATTGCTCGAATTAATCAAAAGCCCTTAAATAGTTTGCGAAGAATTTATCACTCGGAATGAGGGGAAACACCAAACAACTTCTCATAATTCTTTTCAAGTTGCGCTTCAACATCTTCAAGGGGCACGTCCTTAAGTTTGGCAATCATTTGATAACTCTCAACAACATTAGCGGGCTCGTTAGGAAATTCTTTACGAGGGTGCAAGTAGGGACTATCCGTCTCACACAAGAGCTGAGTAATAGGTGTCTGTCGAATAAGGTTTTGAAAATGCTCGCTGTTTCGCACCGAAGTAGGTATAGACAGGTACCATCCATTCTTAACAATTGCTTCAGCAAGCATAAGTTTTCCCGAGAAGCAGTGCATAATGACTTTCTTTGCTTTCGATCTTTCAAGCTGCGTTATTGCCTGGAGTTCAGCTTTCCGAGAGTGCACTATAAGGGGTTTATCAATCTCTAAAGCAAGATTAATGAGTTCCTGAAAGGCCCATTGTTGCTTCTCGAAGTCGTGTGCTTCTTTCAAATCAAGCCCCACTTCTCCAATAGCCACAATCTTATCTTTTTGAGTGCGTATGAAGTCGATTTCTTTCTCAATGGCCTTCTCACTCATCTTCTCAAGATCAGTAGGATACAGCCCAAGAGCAGCCTTCACGGATACAAATTCTTCCGCATAGTCGAGCGCAAGACGATTAGACGTAGTATTAACGCCTTGGGTCACCATGCAGAGCACCTCGGCCGCTTCTCCTCGAGCTATAGCTTGCTCTACATCATGCAGTAAATTCAAATGGCAATGTACATCAATGAACATGCTATACTAGGAAAAACAGGACTTAAAAAACTACTTCTTTTTCTTAAAGGCGTCGTTATACATCTTCTGCCCAATTTCAATATCCTTCAATGCAGCCGCACGATTCATGATTTCAAGGACTTTCACGTGCTTTCCCTGCAGTTCTTTGTATCGTTCAAAGAAATTAACAAATTCTTTCAGAATGTGTTGAGGCACGTCTTTGATATCTTTAAACTCTGCATACCGGGGGTCTTTATCATACACCGCAATAACTTTATCATCTTTTTCATCACCATCTATCATTCTAAGCACTCCAATAACACGAGCATTTGTTAACGTGAGAGGATACACAGGACGGTGGGTAATAACAATAATATCCAGAGGGTCGTTATCGTACCATAACGTTCGAGGCACAAAACCATAATCTCCAGGGTAGTGGGCTGCTGAATACAGAAATCTATCCAACTTAAGCATACCTGTTTCTTTATCAAGCTCGTATTTAATGTGTGAATCTTTAGGAATTTCTATAATCGCATGCACAATATCGGGAGCATGCTCGCCAAGAGCAACATCATGCCAGGGGTTAAAGGTAGTCATATCTTGTTTAGGGCGAGAGGGTTTAAAAAGCTAAGCGTCATTTTTCCGTCGATATGTCTCCCACATTTAACGAACGATGCTATGCTCTTCTTCGTACAGTCCCGAAAGGAAAAGTTACAACCTATAAGGCACTCGCCCACGCACTAGAAACAAGAGCCTATCGTGCAGTAGGAAATGCAATGAACAAAAATCCGCATGCTCCCCAAGTTCCTTGTCATAGGGTCGTGAACGCAAACGGCTCATTAGGAGGATTCGCTCACGGGCCAGAAGCAAAACGTGAACTCCTTCAAAAAGAAGGAGTAGTCATTGAAAAAGATATGATTGATCTTTCTCGTTACGAACACAGACTCTAACTTTTTATAGTTCATTTCACTAAAAAAAAGGTGAAATCACTATTTCGCTTAAAATATCCTAAACTTATTCTTCTTGCACTAACGTTTGTCCTCGCCTATGAACTATTTGTTATCCTCGAAACCGGCTCGTTTTATGAACTCGTCAGTTCATTAGGGTATGTTGGTACATTCATTGCGGGACTATTGTTTTCCTATGGATTCACCGCAGCACCCGCGACCGCACTCTTTCTTATTTTTGGTCAGGAACAAGTATGGTGGATTGCGGCGCTTGTGGGTGCCTCGGGTTCAGTCATAGGGAATCTTCTCATCTTTCATGTTGTTCGTTATTCAGTAAGCGATGAGATTACTCGATTAGAAAAAACGCGTTCTATCAAAACCATCGAACATGCAGTTCCTCGCAAGCTTAAACATTTCATTGTCCCCGTCTTAGCGGGATTTATCATGGCTTCCCCCCTACCTGACGAAGTGGCCATATCTCTCTTCGCGCTTACCCATCATATCTCAACACGTGAATTTATTGTCGTCTCATTACTCTTACACTTACTAGGAATAATGACTATCATCGGCATCGGGGCCGCGTTATAATGCCTCTTGTAAGTGCAGGTCTTCTCATGTACAAAATAAAAGACGGCACTATGTATTATTTCATCGGTCATCCCGGAGGACCTTTCTTTATTCACAAAGACGAAGGAACCTGGTCTATCCCCAAGGGGGAAGTTGATGATGGCGAGACGTTGCTCGAAACGGCAGAACGTGAGTTTAAGGAAGAGACAGGCATCGTTCCCCACGGACCCTATATTCCGCTCGATCATGTCGTACTAAAAAGCGGGAAGCATGTATATGCCTGGGCATTTGAGGGGGACTGGTCTGGTCTTCTCACGCCTTCCTCAACGGTCTCTCTTGAGTGGCCTCGGGGCTCGGGTAAAATAGTGCATTTTCCTGAAATAGACAGAGCAGGGTTCTTTACTGAAAAAGAAGCGAAGCGTAGACTTAATCCAGCTCAACAATTATTTATAGAAAAACTAAAAAAAGTTCTTACAATTTAACTTTGCTCAAAGGAGTAAAGTTGTTCCATGCAAGTTCAAACATCTGACCCATAGACTTGGCAAAATAATCGCTTGCAAGCCACACAGCCACATCATAGTTAGGATGCACGGTCTTATCATCAAGCAACATGAACATAAGTTGTTTTTCATCAACAACGGCAAATCGTCCATGAGGTTTACTCATCGCACGCACATCAGCTACTTTTGCAAGTTCCTTCGCTACCTTATAATTTTCAGGTGTAATCGGTGCAGCAATGCGTACAGTAACTCCTCGCTTACGTGCTTTTTCAATAGCAGGTAAAAGAGATTCTACTTTCCGGTTAAGCCCTTCAGCAGTTGTTACAAGGATAGCACTTTTTTCTGCATTTTTTATAATCATATCAAGGTGATTGTACATGTTCTGACGACCCTTTATACTTCCAGACAAATCAGAAGGCTCCACAAACTTTATTCCATTGGTGAAAAGCGTACTTAGTTCGCCAAGTACATCATCTCCCTTTAACTCTTCAAGGCGCTTCGCCTTTTCATGGGCTTCAACAACAAGGTTCTTCTTAACTCGTTCAATAACTTCTTCGGGCTTAAGGGCAATAAACTTGATAGGCTTACCAAGCTTCATAACGATGAATCCCTTTTTCTCAAGCGACTCTAAGATGTCATACGTACGGCTTCGAGGAACATCAGAAATATTGCTCAATTCACCAGCAGTAGAAACACCTCGTGACAAAATAGAAGCCCAAACTTTAACTTCGTAGAGATTTAAATCAAAAATCTTGCGAAGGCGACTCAAAAATTCTTCTTTAACAATCATTGTGGAGTGATAATATACCTTACAGAACGCCTCTTACTATTTAAATGTTTTCCAGTAAAATTTAGCAAGTTAAAAGGAAATACCGACGGATTCTGTTCTAACTGCAAACGTTTCTTGGCCAGAACCTTTGGTTTCAATGGCTATCGTAGAGGCTCCTGTTTTATCCGCAATAGCCTCAGAATGGTTAGCAAGGAGCTTTTTCAAGTGCGTACTCACTATTAAGGTTAGCTTTATTCTATCTGCTTTCACAAGCCCTCGATTTTTACGCTCGGCCTGAACTCTTCGCATGATTTCTCGAGCAAATCCTTCCCCTTCAAGCTCTGGCGTAGAGGTTGTATCATACATAACTTCGAGCTCGTCTCCTTTCTTGAACGTAAGTGCCTTGACATTCAGTTGTCGGGCTACTATTTCCTGCAAGGATTCGCTAAGTTTGTCTGTTCCTTTAATTTGAACGGAAGCAAGAGGCCACTTAAGTCCTATCTTTATCTTGTCCCTTTCTGAAAGTCCTCGTTCTATAATTTCAAGTGCATTACTAAACTCTTTTTCAAGCTCACTGTCAATTTTTTTCGTATCAACACGAGGCCAATCAGCGAAGTGAACTGATGTTTTTCCAAAGGATGAATACAAAACATCCGTAATGTTAGGAGCATACGGCGCCAAAAGACGAGAAACGGCTTCAAGCACCTCACCACACACTGCTTTCACATTTCCATCTTCTCTATCGCGTACAAGTTTAATATAGGTCTTTGAGAAATCATTGACTATAAATGCAATAAGAGGGTTAAGTGCTTTCTCAATTTGATAGTTCTCTAATTGTTCAGTTGTGGTCTGTATTACTGAGTGAAGTCGGGAAAGAATCCACGTATCTTCAACCGTTTTACCTTTCTTTCCGGAACCGTCCAGTTGTAAATAGAACTGATAGGTGTTCCAAAGTACATTCAGAAAAGGAGTTATTTCTTTTTTGACTGTTTCAATACCAAATTTCTTGAAATCTCCGATATCAACTCGGCAAAATTGCAATCGTGTTGCGTCAACACCCACTGTAGAGAGCACCATATCAGGGTCCAACGTATTGCCTTTTGATTTACTCATCTTTTCTCCTTTCTCGTCGACAATATGTCCCGCACAAATAACATTTTTGTAGGCATTACTATCAAAGAGTAAAGCCCCTAGCACGTGAAGTGTGTAAAACCATCCTCTTGTTTGGTCAATAGCCTCGGCAATAAAATCATAAGGAAATCGAGCTTCAAATTCTTTCTTATTCTCAAAGGGATAATGGAATTGGGCAAAGCTGGCAGAGCCAGAATCATACCAACAGTCAATAACATCAGGAACGCGCGTCATGGATTTTTTACACGCAGAGCAGGTTAGCATGACGTTGTCAATCCAAGGTTTGTGAAGATCTATAGCACCATCGTCTATCTTTTTAGCCGCTTTCTTTTTCAACTCAGCCACACTCCCAATAATCTCTTCGTGCCCGCACGAACATCTCCAAATAGGTAAGGGTGTTCCCCAAAACTTCTTTCGTGAGAGCGCCCAATCTTTCAAATTCTTGAGCCACTCTCCAAATCGTCCTTCTTTGATGTGTTTAGGGGTCCAATTAATGTTCTCGTTAAGTTCTATAATTCTATCCTTGCAGGCTGTGACACGTATAAACCACGATTTAATCGCATAATACATCAAAGGTGTGTCGCATCGCCAACAGAAAGGATAATCATGCTCATATTGTATCTTCTTGAAAAGTTTTCCCTCTTCTTCAAGCCGTCGAACAATCTCTTTGTCAGCTTTTTTAATAAACATTCCTTCATATTCTTTAACTTCAGAAGTGAATTTTCCATTTTCATTAACGGGCTGAACAAATGGCAAGTTCTCCCGTTTACAGGCATCATAGTCTACCTCCCCAAACGCAGGAGCCATATGCACGAGTCCCGTACCGTCACTCTCCGTGACAAAGTCTCCCTCTATAATTCTAAATGCTTTCAGATGCATAAAGTAAGGCAAAAGAGGTTCATAATCAAGTCCAAGAAGCTCTTTTCCTTTAAACGACTTTCCAAGTTTTGCGTCAGGGAAATATTGATGAGCAAGGGCCTTTGCAATGATATACTCTTGCCCCGCATGTTTAACGGTAACATAGTCAATTTTTGAATTGACTGCAATTCCTACGTTTGCAGGCAATGTCCAGGGGGTAGTCGTGAAAACGAGGAGATACTTATCCTGCCCTTTCAATTTGAATTGTACAATAACCGAGTCTTCTTTGACCATCTTATATCCTTGAGCAACTTCATGACTCGAAAGAGGAGTTTCGCATCGGGGGCAGAAGGGAACAACCTTATGGGCCTCATAGAGGAGTTTTTTCGAATAGAGTTCTTTAAGCGACCACCATACGCTCTCGATGTAATCATTATCAAGCGTAGCGTACCGGTTCTCTAGGTCTGCCCAATAGTCAAGTCGTTCCGTCGATTTGTTCCATGCTTCAATATAAGAAAATACACTTTCTCGACATTCATCAATAAACTTTCTTTCTCCAAAAGCCGTTATGTCTTTCTTACTATTAAGATTGAGTTTCTTTTCTATTTGCACTTCAACCGGAAGCCCATGACAGTCCCACCCTGCTTTTCGAGGAACATTGTATCCTTGCATATATCTGAATTTATTGATAATATCTTTATACGTCCGCACTTCAAGATGATGAATCCCCGGAGGAGCGTTTGCAGTAGGTGGACCTTCAAGAAAGCTAAATAGTTTCTTTCGTTTAGGATCGTTCGAAACAGCCTTCTTAATTTCTTTTTTAGTAATGATTTTAGCCGCTTTAGCTTCAATCTCCTTAAAATCGTACATAGTTCGCTCCTTACTATCTGTCTCTCACTGCTTTTTTAAAACCTCTGCTTGACCCTCAGACTCTGCTTTCCCAGGTCCCTCGTTTTTTGACCCAAGAAGGACGATAGCTTAAGAGAAGAGCAACCAGCGCTCCAACCCCCACAAGACCAGATGCCTGGGCAACAACGGTCGTAGTTCTATAGAGAAAAATACAGCTAATGACAAGCGAGAGCCCTATCAGTGCATACAACCAGGGTCTTCCTACGTGTAGTTCGTCTCGTGCAAGCCAGGAGACATATACAGAAATAGGAACAATAAGAATAAAGAGGACAAGGGGTTGAGCGAGAGCGTACGCAACTCCAAACGCGACTACACACGAAGCAATAAGGGCAAGTATATACAAGAATGATTTCTCTTTATGTATCGCAATGACCAGTAATCCTGCAAGTCCAACAAGTGAGAGAATAAGGGCAAGATACATCGTTATCCAAACAGGAACTCTTCCCCTTCATCGTCTGATTTTATCAAAAGATCTTTACTTGAGATGACTCCTATCACCATGCCTTTTTCCACAACAGGCAAAAGATTGATGGCGTTTTTCTTAAGAATTGAAAGCGCTTTATCGGTCTCTTCTTCAGACTTAAGGACCACCACAGAAGAAGTCATGATTTCAGATACAAGTTCTTTATGACCAAAGTGCTTAACAAGGTCCTCTTTGGTAACAATCCCTTCAAGTTTTTTAGAAGTTCCAACCAATAATCCTCCTAAGTTATTCTGAGACATTAACCGCGCTGCGTTTTCTAAACTATCATGCGAGGAAATAAAGACTGGCTTTTTCATGACCTCCGTAACCTTCATAGAAAGAAAATGGCTGGCTCTTATTTAAACGTTCTCGTAATTAGTATCGTCGGCTTCTACCGCCAAATGAACCTCGTCCTCGTCCGCCACCCCGTCCCCCTCCTCGAGAGCCACGGTCAAATCCTCGTCCCCCACCACGGAAGGAAGGTCTGCGTTCAATATGTAGGTAGATAGGTTCAAGTTCAGGAACAGGGGTTTGCTGAATCTTAAGAGAATCATCTCGAAGAACCATTCTGAAATTATCATAATCTCGTTCTGAAACAAGGTTAATCGCTTTTCCTTCAGTTCCTGCCCGTGCCGTTCGTCCAATACGGTGAACATATTCTTTACTGTTCGGAGGCAAGTCGTAATTATACACATGTGAAACTCCCTTGATGTCTAATCCTCTGGCTGCAACATCGGTGCATACAAGAACATACACATCGTTTGATCTGAATATTTCCATAATTCTATTTCGCTTGTTTTGTGTAAGTCCCCCATGGATAGCTAATGCCTGTATCTTATTTGCCTTAAGATGATTAGCAACGAAATCTGCATTATGTCGTGTATTACAGAATACCATCACAAGACCTGCTTTTTCTTGCTTGAGCAAGTGAACAAGAAGTGAAAATTTAACATTCTTAGGGACGTCGTAGAATATCTGAGTGAGTTTACTCGGGTCAACTCGTTCTCCAGCCGAAACCTCAACAGGGTTTTTCATATAACGTCGAGCAATGTGGGCTATGTCCGAAGAAATAGTTGCTGAAAACAACAGCGTTTGTCGTTCATGAGGACATCCTTCAACAATTCTCGTCACATCTTCAATGAATCCCATGTCGAGCATGCGGTCTGCCTCATCCAAAACAAGAACACGTATACTGTGTAAGTCAAAACTTCCTCGTTCAAGGTGGTCAAGTATTCTTCCAGGCGTCCCCACCACAATATCTGCCCGTTCAAGTGCATCAATTTGAGGACCCATTCCAATTCCTCCGTATATGATTGCAGTTCTTAGTTTAGTATGGCGCGAAAATTTTTGAAATGAGATACCTACTTGTTCGGCGAGTTCTCTCGTAGGCGTAAGGACAAGTGCTTGAATTCCTTGACCATGTTTAAGTTGCTCTAGAATGCCCGCTCCAAATGCAAGTGTTTTTCCAGACCCAGTGGCGGAGCATCCAATAACGTCTTTACCTTCAAGAGCAAGAGGGATTGTTTTTTCCTGAATTTCCGTCGGTTCATGGATGTGCAACTGAGAGAGCGTAGTAAGAAACGCTTCACTTAATCCAAGTTCTGCAAATGAGGTCATAACGAGTAATCTCGACAAAGAAAGTCACAAAAGGTCCTTTTTATAGTTAACGTCTAACTAAAAACATCTTTCTTAGGGAATCGCATCTTTTCCCTAGGCACATCCGCGGCATATCCAATAGGGCAGAGTGCAGTAGGGACAATATGCGAAGGGATTTTTAGTAAGTGAGCTACAGCTTGGGGATCAAATCCTTCCATAGGGCACGAATCAAATCCTAGCGAGGTAGCTCCATTGAGGGCATTACTCAATGCAAGATAGACTTGACGTTGAGCCCAGGTCCGCTTTGTCTCGTCAGACATTCCTTTCTCAAAGTCACGCATCATCTGTATGTACCCTGCAATGCTTTCCTTCGAGGCCCCTTGCTCAATCATCTGTCGCTCAAGAGCATCAATCTTTTGTGCTATATGGGTGTCTGCACAGAAAACTAATACGTGTGAAGAAGTCCCGACCTGATGCTGATTCCAGGCAATAGATTGTATCTTCTGCTTTATAGCATCATCAGAGACTACATAGATATGCCAGGGTTGTATATTGAATGAAGAGGGAGCAAACCGAATAAGTTCAAGTAGTTGATTAAGTTTTTCTTCAGAAACTTTCCGACCATCAAACTTCTTGGTTGCATATCTTTTCTTTACAATCGAGGCGAAATCCATAACATATCGGACATACGATACTATTTAAAGATATCTATAAATGTGGTTCTTGATTCCGAGCATCAATGCTATAGGGGTGTACGTCGCTCAAGAAAAGAACGAGTGTGGCTGCAGCAAGTCCAAAATCCCGAACTCCAAGGGGCGTAAATCCAATACTTGCTGTTATTCCAAATAAATGGAGTGAAAGAATAAGCGCAGAGATACGTGTATATAATCCAATAAGCAAGAACGTTCCGAGTGTGAGCTCAAGGATTCCGTTCAATATAACAAAGTTAGTAGGGGTAAGTATAGTTCCTGTCAAGAAAGAAGGGATAAAATCGACCCACACATCCGGTGCATATATTTGCTGAAATCCAAAATAAAGAAATACTAAACTAAGTGAAACACGAAGAACAGGAAGAGCATAGTTCGAAAGCGATTTCATTATCCTAATGGCCCCATAACGTCAAAATCACCAATAAAAGTCCCTACATTCATCAAAATTCCTACTTTGCTTGTCCCATGTTGTCGAGTGAATGCGTTTTCAAATTCAGTTGCTGAACCACAATATCGAGCAATTTTGTTCGCTCCACCCGGATGCCTGGGAACATAGGAAGTGATATCATACACTTTTCCATTGTAGGCAATCCAGCAATCCTCAAGCGATGCATGTTGAGCAAGCACAGATTGTGAGATAAGGTTAGGGTTAGCAGGAGAAGGGTTACTTGGAAGATTTACTGAGGGGGCAGTAACTGAGGTGTTCGTAGGAGGTAACGTGCTGTTCTCTCCCGAATAGAGCTCTTGATTTACTCGTACAAGGAAAGTTAAACCAATAACTAAAAGAAAAATTAAAACGCCAAGCACAGGTTTTAGTTTCATATCTCCCTAGAACGAGAACACTTTTTAAATATTGTTAAAAAATCAGAGTTTTTTATTTCCCAATCGCGCTCGAGTAACAATGGATTGTATTCTCTTTACACGCGTTTCAGGAAGTTTGGCTCTTTCCATCCATCGTAAGTACATTCGCCGTGATGAGGGGGGAAATGCATCAAACCCTTCTCTTGCCTTGTTGTCTTGTGCAAGTGCTTTCTTCAAATCACCCGGTACTTTCGGGTCTTTTGGAATTCCATGATCGTGTGTAGGCCGACTTTTGCCCTCTTCATATCGTTTAATTCCCTCAGGAGACATTTTCCCTTCCGCAAGCAACTCTTTTGCATAGCGCAACGTATTATCACTCCATTTGCTCTTATCATTCCGTCGGGCAAAACGTACTTTGTATTTTTCATCATCAATACGTTTAACAGTCGTGTCAATCCATCCAAAGCAAATAGCTTCTCGCATGAGTTCATGATGACTCGGAGAGGGCTTGCCCGTATGCTTCTTATAACGAATAATCGCAATGTATTTTTCCTTTAGATGATGTTTCTTAAGCCAAGCTCTCCAGGTTTTCGTATCTGGACAATAAATTTCTTTTTCTTCTTCCATTCACAAGACATTCTGTGCTAGTATAAAAAATATGCGAATCCATCCGCCCAAACTTTCTCCTTTCTAACGTACAAAAGTCCTATAATCCTCTGGAGGGATTTCAACAGACGCGCTTCCATGAAACACATAGGCACGATATTCTTTTCTACTCTCTGGTTGAGCATGGAGCCGGTTGAATTTCTGTGTTGTTCTTCGTATGGTTTTTTCAAGTCCCGCCGTACCTGTTTTTGAAACAAAAGAGTCTCGTTCTCCTTGTTCAGAGAAAGAAGTTATTTCAACTCGGTACGTTGGCTTCCCATTCCTAATGTCTTCAAGAAGTCCTTCATAATCTTTTCGCATTTGCTCATAAGTAGTTTCAAACGTTGTTCTTTGATTTAAAACAATTTCTTCAATACGATCTGGGAGAGTCATATCCTTGAAGAACTTACCTCCATTTTAAGCTTTATTGTAATAGAAGTAAAACGTATCTTTCTTCAAATCAAGGTTAATCACAAATCTACAATTGCTCTAAATCCGCCGTAAGACATACGATTCATATCAAAGGGCATGGGCTTGTCCTGCCACGCAGGATCGTTCATTGCAGGGTCTTTCATGACTTTAGCATTAACACTGTCCCGGTGGGCTTTTGATTTGTACATGATAAATGAGAACCACGCTCTTTCTCCCGGCTTTAGTTTTGTCAGCTTCGGAAAAGTGAGTTTAATCATCTTAGGGTGCATATCATCTCCCTCACATTCAAAATAATGAAGAGCTCCGTGCTTCTTCCAAATCTTCCCTGCTTTTTGGGCCATCTTCTTGTAGGCCTCTCTATTTTTCTTAGAAATCACAAAAACAAATCCATCAACGTATGTCATGCATAATCACCTCTCCAGTACACATATCAGGGCTATATAATTCTTTTCCTAATTAATTCGTTTGCCGTTCTCAAGGACTATCATTTGACGTCGAGAAAGTTCCTCAAAGAAAGGCTTGACAGGCACGATATCTTCGGGTGCGAAGCTCCCTCGTTCTTTTATTTCTCCTTTAGAAATCATTTGAGCCATAATGCTTGCAGGCATACCCGTATCAATGTTGCATCCTGCCTCTTCCCACCCCTCAAGTGTTGGAACTATGCACTCCATCAATATTTCTTTGTTTTTTCTATCTCTTTTTCCTTTTATTTCAACCCAAAGATTTTCCTTTTCTTTGTATCCTTCAGGTATAGGCAGATTCTTCAACACTTCAGTAAGGAATTCAATTGGTTTTATCTTATCTCCACAAGTGTACTGTATGGGTTCTTTTCCACCATACCCTAATTCAATCATTTGAGTAATAGCATCAAAAGAATGGCGTGGAAACCCGGCATAGAATTTAACGGTTCGTATACCCTTGCCCTTACAATGTCTATAGAACGTATACGTTTCGGGGTGGTGTCCAACGTTAAACTGGGGCTGTCTTCCTATTTTATGATGAGAAGCTATTATAATTGAATCCATAGGGTTTATTTTATTCATCTTATTATTTACAATAACGGGTGCAGGAGAAGTAAACTCCTCTATTATGCTCTGTATTGAGAAGGGCACCACGAATTTCTTTATGTTCGAATTCCAGTTAAAGCCGACTTCAACAGTATCAATACTATCAAAAGCATGGACTGCGTGCCGAAGCATAACATTTCCGATTCCTGGAACAGAACCACACCCAGTAATATGGGTCAAACCTTTCTTTTTTAGATTAACATGCATTTTCATTTGATCTTTTGTCATAGGTATATCCGACCCAAGATCAAGCGAATGTTTACGTGCCGCAATACAAGCAGTAAGGAGGTTTAAATTCCAGTCCCCCTCGACGCAATTAATAACTACTTTGGCATCAGATTCTTTTAGCATAGAGGTGGTTCTGCTCATATCTCTTGCGTCAAATGACTGATAAGAACTATTTTTGTATCTCTTTAAAAGACCATTAACCCTTCCGGCGTCTCGTCCACAAAGCAAAACATGATATCCTTTTTCAAGCAAATCGCGAGAAACAATCCTTCCTTGCATGCCGGTCGCACCAAGGACAATAAACTCCTCTCTTCCCATCGCAGGTTCAGGTCAAACTTGTTTAAAAAGATATACTTCTTAAATAAAAAACGCCCAGACCAGGATTCCTGAAACTTCGTAGAAGTGAAGGCCAGCGAATATCAATTCGAGCAGTGTTCAAATCCTTAAATAAAAAACGCCCAGACCAGGATTTGAACCTGGGAATCGCTTGCGCGAAAGTGGATTAGCAATCCACCGGAGTAACCGCTGTCCCATCTGGGCTTAATCTCGTGAGCTAAAAGTGATTTATAAGCTTATCTTAATGCAGGATTAGTGCTCCAAATCATAACGCCATAAACGTTAAGGATAAAGAAAAGTATGTTGGTCGCGAGAAGTCCCCAGTGACGATGTTTAATAGCAAACCCCGACCACAACGCGTTACCCACAATGAAAACATAGAATCCATAAATATTCAATTGCGCATTCATAATCGCTCCAATGATGCTTGCGCTTGCAGCCATCCATTCAATAATGTGGTGCTGAAGTGTCTTTTCAATCGTGTAGACGCTGTAGAATCTTCCTCGTTTGTGTTTCATAGTAATCCTGCTAAACTCATTTTAATTGCTAAATCAGAATATTCCGAAGAGTCGGGAGTATACTCCTTAACTTCAAAAGTGTGTCTTCCCGTAAATGAAATCGTACCAAATGGCCCGGGACATATTTGGTGAGAGACAAAACTACTTTCATAAATGACGGGAGAGGCAGGATCACTACTTCTCTGGTAAAAGACCTTTCTTCCTCTTTGCACTCCACACAGAGCATGAGTCAGACATCGTTCAGAATGGGGATTTACATCAGGATAGAATTCAACAACATCTCCTTCGCAAAGAGAAGAAATATCCTCGGGGTTAGTTATAGATTTAACAGAAGTCATTGTTTTGCTTTTTTCTCCGCACGCGTGATCATGGGTTTTTTGAGCCCAAGAAAGACTCCTCCCGACTTTCCGCCTACATAGGTGTTCTCTCCCGGCTTGATAATCTCGTTAAGCGCATCAAGTTCAACATCAATATGCGTTACCGAAGCGTTGCTCTTTCCCTTGATGTGAATATATACATCTGCCTTTCCCAAATGAATTTTTCCCGCACCAGCTCCACTCATAACGTTAAGAAAGAATCCGAGTATAAAATCTATTCGGTTAATACCAGGCGCCTAAGAGGGCACCCATGATAAGAAGCGAGACGAGCCAGTGAAGGGTGTTAATCCAGAAGAGCTGCATAGGTTTGCTGTCCCAGAGTACAGAACCTAGTCCGATGGTTGCAACAAACCCTAACCAGGTCCAAAAGGCAACAATCATTCCATTCATCAATCCAACGCTATTCGTGCTCACAATAAAGACTGCAAGAACCCAGGACATAACTATCTGGGCAATAAATCCAACAATCATGCTTGTCATCATTCCCTTTTTCTTCCCGGAAGTGCTCTTTTTAGTCATACCATTAAGTCTCATCCACGTCGGACCAAATAAAACAGAAGAGTACCATAACCATCCAACCATAAAGCTAACCAGTGCAGCAACAAGCACTGCAAGGAAAGAAACATCAAAACTAAGCATTCATTATCAAGCACACACTCGTTTAAAAACCTGCCGAGCCAACGTTTAAAAGCCCTGATACGTCTGATAATCCATAGCGCGGTGGAGAAGCCTGGAGTTCTCGCCGGGCCCATAACCCGGAGGTCGCATGGTTCAAATC
>CAZVXB010000007.1:0-15155 GCA_964630965.1 Candidatus Woesearchaeota archaeon
AAAGATGCAGACAAAGAAAAGAAAGAAGGAATTGTTGAAGCCCTCGGTTCTGACAAAGAAGGCCGTTCCTTGCCCCTCAAAAAGGGAGATCGCGTCCTCTACGGCGGTTACAGCAATGAAGAATTCGAGATTAACGGAGAAACATTTATATTCGTGGACTTTAAGGACGTCCTAGCGAAGTTAAACTAACATGACCGAACTCACCCTACGAACACACCGCGTTGATAAAGAAGCAGACCTTGAAATATTAGTAGGAAATATAGTCTCCACATCCATAGGCTCTGCTAAATACAAAGGGCTCGTCGAAGGAAAACACGTATTTTTGTACAGAATGAGCGAAGAAATGATTGGCTTTGGAGGAGTAGAAAGAGGAAAAGTAACTTCTTCCTCTGAAGGTCAAGTTAGATTGCTTTATACAGAATCAGTAAGTAAACAAGAAGAACCGCTGATATATTCTTTGTTTGATAAAGAATTACAAGAGGTACATCAATAACATGGGAATGGGTGGAGGAACAATAGGAATAGGCGGAGAAATAATAAGAATAGAAGGGAGAACAATGCGAAAGAAGAGGCGAATGGCACGAACCATCGCAGGTCTTGGAAGAGCCAGACCTCATGAGACAATGATAGAAACAAATCACGGAGAGCAACTCATCTATATGGGAACACGTGAAGGAGCCTATCGATTCGTGGGAAGAAAGAAAGGACTTGATTCAGCCGTAATTATGGAAGTTCAACCAAATGACATGCAATTCACTCGAGGAGAGCTGGATATTAAGCGATACATTGGAGAACAGTACAATCCTGAAGATAGTGAAGAAGGAAGAGAATTCACCTACACGACCCTCGACAGCATTTTACATGGAGCACAGCTATAACATGCCATCAAAACAAATTATATTCAATGAAGAAGCCAGACGTGCCTTGCAAAGAGGAATCGATAAAGTTGCGAACATTGTCAAAGTTACGTTAGGTCCTCGCGGACGCACCGTCATTCTTGACAAACCTACAAGTCCGCTCGTATCGAACGACGGCGTCACGATTGCTAAAGAAATTGAATTGAAAGACAAGTTTGAGAACATTGGGGCTAAACTCATGAAAGAAGTGGCCTCTCAAACCCAAGATAAAGCCGGAGATGGAACGACAACAGCCACTGTTCTTGCCCAAGCCATGATTGCCGAGGGGTTGAAGAACATCGCCGCTGGCTCAAACCCTGTTGAAATCAAGCGAGGAATTGAAATCGCAACCGAACACGTCGTAACGTACATCAAATCCCAGTCTTCTCCCGTAAAAGAAAAACAACGCATTGCACAAGTCGCCACTATTTCAGCCAACAACGATGAACATATCGGCTCGTTAATTGCGGAAGCAATGGAAAAAGTAGGCCCACGTGGAGTTATTACGGTTGAAGAAGCCCAAAGTATTGATACAACGCTCAGTTTAGTAGAGGGAATGCAATTTGACCGAGGCTACCTCAGCCCGTACATGGTGACTGACCATGAGAAAATGGAAGGCGCGTATGATCACCCGTATATCCTTCTCACTGACCAGAAAATCTCCAAGATGAAGGATATTCTCCCCGTGTTAGAAACCTGCGCTCAAGAATCCCGACCCCTTGTTATCATTGCAGATGACATCGAAGGAGAGGCCATGACCTCACTTGTAATAAATTCGCTACGTGGCGCCCTCAAAGTGTGTGCCGTCAAGACTCCCGGATTCGGAGACGAACGAAAAGAACTGCTTGAAGACATTGCCATTCTTACGGGAGGTCGAGTGATTGCGGAAGATAGAGGAGAAAAGTTAGAAGACATTGGCCCTGGCTCGTTAGGTACAGCAAAGAAAATCAAAGTAGACAAAGACACCACAACTATCATCGAAGGTCAAGGCGATAGAGAGAAGTTAGACAAACGCATTGCACAACTAGAAGCCCAAATCAGAGAAGCAGATAGCGAATACAGACGAGAAGAGTTACAACGCCGACTTGCTAAGTTAAGTGGGGGCGTTGCCGTAGTCAATGTGGGTGCTGCAACCGAAACAGAATTGAAAGAAAAGAAGCTCCGTATTGATGATGCGCTTCATGCCACCAAAGCAGCCGTTGAAGAAGGCGTAGTCATGGGCGGAGGAATGACTCTCTTCCATGCAACCCATATCCTTGATCTTCTCACCTTGCCTGAACAACAAAAAATAGGAGCGATGATTGTACGTAAAGCATTAGAAGAGCCCTTGAGAACTATCGCGTTTAACGCCGGAAAAGACGGCTCTGAAGTCGTAGCCCATATCAAATCACGCAACAATCCCCAATTAGGATACAACGCAAAGACCGATGTCTTTGAAGATCTTCACCTATCGGGAGTCATTGACCCCACCAAAGTAGTTCGTACCGGTCTCCAAAACGCAGCCAGTATTGCAGCCATGGTCCTCACGACTGAAGGTCTCGTTGCAGACTTCGATGACGAAAAAGACGAAAAGACTCCGTCGATTATTATTTAAAGATTATGAGTGAGCCGAGTGGCAGGCACGAACTTCTTTTTCTTCAACAACCATAACACAACGCGAAGTATCGGTATGCGAGCGAAATCGAGCCAGAAGAGAAGGAACAACCAAATACTCCAAATCATCGCTCAAATCAAGCGTGATAATCTGAGGATGAGCTTTGAGCACCTCATACATACGTGCCTCCATCCATAATTGTTCTGCACTCATCTCGTTCCCCAAAACTCCCCGTGCTTGTTCAACAAGCGATGAAGGGAGCCCGAGAGTCAAATAAGGAGGATATCCCACATACCATTTAATGAGGGCTATATCTGACAAATGCGAATGCACCAGAGTAGTAAGATCGCCATGCATAGTATTTCCCTCCAAGCCCTGTATATAAAGTAAGAGGTTCCAGATAAAGGAATAATAGAAAGAATTAAAAGGCGATTTCTGAGCATTTTTCGATGACATCAACAATAGAAGAAGTAATCAAAATCGGAGAAAGATTAGCCGACTATGTTGTAGAGAATAGCATAAGAAATGTTGTCTTTATAGATAAATCAGCTCGACAGGGGTATATTCCTTTGAATTATGCTCTAAGGGCCCAACACCCTTCCGTACAAAAACCGAAAGTGTACTTTATCAACCCTGCCGGATGTGCTTCCGTGAGAGATAATCAAAAGATTGCAAAGAATAGATTCGAGAAGAGCTATCCTGTTCTTTATGCAGATAGGAAATCTCCTGTTCTTGTTTTTGATACTTGTTATCATACGGGAGAAACATTAGACGATGTTATGCACCTATTTACGGGCGTCGGCTTTAGAGAAGTTCATAGCGTTGTAGGAAATTTTAAAAGAGTGTCTACAGACAACAATCCTGTTTTTCATCCCAACCGGGTCTTGCTTCCCGTCGCTAAAACCTGTCATCTTTTTAATTTTGAAATGATACTTAAAATTATAGGGATATCTGATCCGCTTATTTGCAGAAAAGCTATAGCTGAGAGAGACTATAGTCTTATTTCAAGAGTGGCCGATTCAGATTTAACTCCCTACGGAATAGAAAATAGAAGATTTCTACACGAAGCACTCTCAGAACATTATTTTCCGGAAGAAAGGAAAATTCAAAGGAAAAAAAGAAAAGTAATTTCTAAGCTCCTCACTCGATAAGGTAACGTTTATAATTCCCTTCCACCCTAAATAAAGATGAAAAAGAGTATCATCCACATAGGTGCAGACCACGCAGGTTTTGAACTCAAACAACACCTCGTCGCCTATTTGAAAAAGAAAGGATATGAAGTCTATGATGAAGGGGCGCACAAGCTCGATAAACACGATGACTATCCCGATTTTGCATTAAAAGTTGCACGAGAGGTATCCGATAATCTCGATTCACGCGGTGTTTTGTGCTGTGGCTCGGCTCAAGGTATGTGTATAACGGCCAATAAAGTCGTAGGAATACGTGCAGTCAATCCAGCAACGGTCAAAGAAGCAGTTATTACCCGCACGCACAACAACGCAAACATACTCTGCCTGGCCGGTTGGTCGGTAACCCCCTCGAAAGCACAGCGATTACTTGATGCCTGGCTCGACGCCGAATTCAGCAATGAAGCTCGTCACGTTCGACGTCTCAAGAAGATAACCGATCTTGAATCTCACCGAGGAGAGTAAATGGGTTCGATTACTATTCGTAAAGCTCAAGCAAGAGATGTAAAACCTTGCTATGCACTCATGAAAAGGACAAATGAATTATATGGCCCAGATGGCCTTTCGCCTGAATGGTGGTTAGGCGGTTTAATAAGAAAGGGAATAACTATAGTAGCCGAAGATAATGGAAAGATAATCGGTTTTAAAGCAGGGGAAAAGCTGTTAAGTGGAGGCATTATATCTCACCTGATAGTTATCAAGAAAGACTATCGAGGAAAGGGACTCGCATCGCGAATGAATGCTGAGTTTGAACGACTTGCTAAAAAGAAAAAAAGAATATGGGTCCTAACATATGCAAAAGATGATCTAGTTCTAGAAAAGATCTATAGAAAAGCAGGATATAAAAGAGGTCACGCCTTACGAGAATATGCCAAGGACATCTAAGATGAAATACCTCCTCATACCCGCACTTATTGCTCACTCCCAAGAAGAATTAGACACACGACTAAAGAAAATAAGTGTGCTCAAACCTTCCTCACTACAACTCGATATAATGGACGGCACATTCGTCCCCCATACCTCGCTCGAGTTTGATTTTAACGTGCCAAAGAAATACAACCCAGAAGCCCATCTTATGGTGCGTGACCCCCATGCCTGGATGCTTGCCCACCATGCAAAAGTACCAACATTACTCGTGCACTATGAATCTAAAGTCCATCTGCACGATATGATAAAAAGTGCCAAAGTACTCAAGAAAAAAATAGGACTTGCACTTAATCCCGATACACCGATAGAAGCCATAACACAATACCTTCCCTACCTTGCCAAAGTTACCCTTATGACTGTCAACCCTGGCGCGTATGGTGCTCCCTTTATTCCAGCCGTTCTAGAAAAAATAAAAGAACTTCGAGTACGAGCACCGAAGCTGGATATTGAAGTGGACGGAGGCATTACGCCAGGAACGTTAGCACGATGCAAAGAGGCAGGTGCGAATCAATTCGTAATCGGCTCGCATCTTCAAAACGCCAAGGACGTCAAAAAGGCCTGGAAAGAACTACGAACAGCGCTAAAGAACTAAAGATTTATATATAACGAGTTATATAGCTGGCTATGGAAACAACCATACAAATAAGTAGCGAATTATTAGAAAAACTAAGAGGTATGAAGATTTATTCTAAAGAGAGTTATGAAAGCATAATCTGGGACTTAGTTGAAGATAGATTAGAATTCTCAGAAAAAACAAAGAGCAACCTTACCAAGTCAGAAGCAGAGATTAAAGAAAAGAGAACGGTTTCTCTTGAGACAATAAAGAAGCGAATGGGTGCATAGATGTATTCTGTAGAATTCACACATACTGCAGAAAATCAATTAAATAAGCTGCCTGAAGAGGTACAAACAAGAATTATAGCTGTTTTAGAAAGGATAAAGATTAGACCATTTCATTTTGTTAAAAGAAAAGAAGGAAGCCCTTATTTTATTATGAGGGCAGGAGAACATCGAGCAATTTTAAAAATTGAAACAGATAAACAAATTATGTATGTAATGGAATTGGGACACAGAAAGAATATTTATGATTAAACTAAGAACCCCAAATATTCCAACCTAATTTCCAATTAAGAAGACCGAGTATATTAATCACCAGATAGGAACTTGATAGAACAAGAAGACCATGGTGTTTATGTTTCCAAGCGAATGATATCCACAAGACGTTAGCCACAATCCAAATATACAACCCTTCAAAGTGACGGAAATTAACCAACAAAACCCCAAAGATACTTAACGCGGTAGCAACCCATTCAATAACATGATGATGCACCTTCTTTTCTATTGTGTACTTAACCATCGCTTCTTTAGAAAAAACAAGTTTAAAATACCTACGGTCTGAACGAAACGCCTGCAAGTGTAGCGCATTTGAGACATACAAGGGAGCCATTTGCCTGTCTACGAAGATGAGCGCTATCGGCAAACAACTGACACCGTGAACAAGGCTTCAAACATCCCAAACATCCTTCGGTACCCGTCGCATAATTCGTTCGGAGATGATTAGTGCACACATCCTTCCAGCAAAAAGAACATCGACTCGCACACCGCTTGCACACCTTACGAGCACATTGTGAACATGTTTTCTTCATACATAACGAACACACCCCTCGTGAACAAGTCGCACAACTATCAAAACAATTGGAACACACTACATGCGCCGAACTACAAAGGAATATCTCTCGGAGAGAATGCTTACAATGTTCACACACGACTGGCTCAGCAAAATCATTAGAAAGAGGATTATACAAAACAACAAACGTTCGAGAAACATCAGGGTTCTTTAAAACAAGCCCCAAAGAGAAGAGAGGATAATACACGACGGTCGTGCTCACCAATTTAGTAGAAACATTCAGAGCATGCTTGTAGGATTCATCTCGAAGAGCAAATTCCTGTTCTTGTGTCAATCGAGCTTCAAAATCAGGATGTTCAAGCGCCGCAAGTCCTTCAACAAGACGTTCTTTCCGTTGAGCAAAAGAAGGTGCTTGAGGAGAGAGATTGGCAAGTTGCTCACGCAGTCGTGCGATAGATTCCTTACGCTCAGTAAAATGATGCTCATAGTGTTCTTTTATACGCGTTGTTTCTTGAATCAGTTTTTCATCGAGAACATGGGAAATATCCGCAATACGAGATTCAATTCGTTCTTTAAGTGCCTGCTTTGCCTTTTCATAGGATGACTTGCTCCCCTCAAGAGATATATCTCGAGGGTCTCCCTGTTCAGAGGCATAGTGCTCAAAGAAAAAAGGAATAACTTCTCCATTATGAATAGCAACTGTGTTCATCACCTGCTCTTTCTCATTCAAATAATGGAATGTCGTACTAAACGAAAAAACATAGATAGGAACATATCGAGGGGTTTTGGTAATAGAAACAAGTTCACATTTCCTGAAACCGAACGAACGTTTAAACGCCCCCACATAATCCTGATCGAAAACAAGCTTAACGAGAGCCGTCTGCCCTCGCTGCTCGAGATAAGAAGTCATAGTCTTAAGAAGATAACTTCCTCGTGCAACCAACTCTCCTTCGGTATGAGTGGGATCGAAGTTCAAGGTATACGGCCCTGGCTTTCCATAGGTCGCTTCAAACTCAGGAGGAATAGAGGAAACAACCAAACACGCACCTTCCTCACGAAGCGTGCATCCTAAATTACTAAAGAACGAATGCGCAAACCGTCGTAAGTCATCACTCCCCTGATTCATGAGTGTCGAGCACACGTGCGCTCGCCTCCTTAGCTTGTTTATAGGCATCAATCCCTTGATTAATGAGCAGATACATTTTATCTAACTCTTGCGAGAACACATCAAGATTATTCTTAGAATCAATAAACGCATTCATAATCATCTCTTCTATTTTAGGCGTTCCTTCAGCATTTTCACTATCAAGTCCTAAATTGAAAAGAATAATAGGCAATTCCCCAATAACGAGCCCTATACAACACATTTTATTTATAATCAAGTCAACCACACGTTCTTCCATCGTATCTTTAGTGGCAAGACTATATACCTGAATGTCATGCTTCTGCCCTATGCGATCAAGTCGACCTATTCGTTGTTCGACAGACATAGGGTTCCAGGGCAAGTCATAATTAATCAAGTGATGACAAAACTGAAAGTTCAATCCTTCCGCCCCTGTTTCAGTACTAATCATAATCGGAGCCCCTTTCCTAAATGCTTGAACACGTTCCTCTCGTTCCTCTCGTGTGAGCCCTCCTTGATAAGGGATAACCGGCAAATTAAGAGGAATAAGTTTCTCAACAATATACGCCAACGTCGTGGGATGTTTAGTGTAAATGAGTATCTGTGAGCCCGGTTCACGTCCCTGAATATCTTTAATCAGAGATACAAGTGTTTCAATCTTCGAGTCCTTAGGAAGAGCCTTATACCGCTCAAGTAAAGAACGAGCTATCCCTCGAGTCTCTGAATGATATTTCTCATTTTCAGCAATGGACGTTAACGATTCAATAGCCGAACGAGAAGAGCTGGTTATTTTAGGCAAGAGCGCATACACAATCAATCGTCCGGTAATTTGATTCCCATCAACAGAAAAATAATGCGCCTTAAGTAAGTCGCACACATCATGATAGAGTGCATATTCTTCAGCAGTTAAATTAACCGCAATAATCCGGGGAACTCGCTTCCTATAGTCCATCCCTGTATCACTCCTCCGTCTTCGCACCATGACTTCGTCAAGCTTGCGTTTCAATTCTCTATGATTTAACGGACGGCGTTTGTTTCCTTTGTGAAAGAACTCTTTCTTGAATTCTTGCATCGTTCCTAAATGTCCTTTACGTAATATATGAAGAAGATTATAGAGCTCGAGCAAATCATTTTGAAAGGGCGTTGCAGTTAAAATAAGAAATCGTTTCTTCTGCATCCTATCGACAAACTGCCATCGACGAGATTTACTATCTTTCAACTTATGAGCTTCATCAACAATAAGCAAATCCCAGGTTATATCGTGTGCCTTGCTATGTTTAAACACTCCTGCTTCATTATCAAACGTCTTTACCTTATCAATAGACGCGAGCGCAAGAGGAGAACGTCCCCAATCCTCTTCTGACTCAATAGCGCTAAAATGCAAATCAAATTTCGTCCGCAATTCAGAAAGCCATTGATCAACCAATGAGGGGGGAGTGAGAATCAACGCACGACTAACCAGCCCTCGAGCAATGAATTCTTTGAGTACAATCCCTGCCGTGATGGTCTTACCTAAACCTACCTCATCAGCCAACAACGCAGTCCCATTGAAATCACGAAGGATACGAAGCGCTCCCTCTGACTGGTGAGCTAAGTTGAACTCAAGTCTTTTAACAATATCCCCATACGAGAGCAAGTCAGTAATTTGAGAGCTATGTGATACTTCTTCTGCTTCAAGCCGAAGAGTGGATAACGAACGGGGTTCAAACTCTTTCCGTTCTAATTTCTCAAAGATGACGTCGTCATTTGAGAACGATTCATTAATAATAACTGCCATAGCACCTCTTGGGAGCGAGCATGTTTCCCTCTCTTTAAAGTTAATGGTGCTCGAGTAAACCCTCAGCGAATGCTTATAAAGTCTTGAAGAGTAGAGAGTAAAAGAGCGTGAGAGTGTGAACCCTAAAGAACTTCAGATTGCTGCCGACGTACTTCGTCGGGACGTACTTGAAATGACAACGGCTGCAGGGAGCGGACATCCCAGCTCGTGCCTTTCCTCTGCTGAAATCGCTACAGTACTCTGGTTCAACGAAATGTTTTACGATTCGTCCAACCCAAACCATCCCAACAACGATGAGTTTGTTCTAAGTAAGGGACACGCTGCCCCTCTGTACTACGCCTGTTTGCAGCGAGCAGGATGTATACAAGAAGACCTCATGCGTTTGCGAAAGAGTGACAGTCCGCTTGAAGGACACCCCATGCCTCAAAAAATGCCCTGGATTAAAACAGCCACCGGTTCGTTGGGACAAGGGCTGGCTATCGGAGCAGGAATGGCTCTGGGTGCACGTATGCGCAAAAGTCCCTCGCGCACCTATGTGCTCATGGGAGATAGCGAATGTTCAGAGGGCTCAGTCTGGGAAGCAGCCCAGTTCGCCGCCTATCATGGCCTCTCCAATCTTGTTGCAATCGTGGATGTAAATCGACTCGGCCAACGAGGAGAGACGATGGTAGGGCATGACCTTCAGACGTATAAGAAACGATTTGAATCGTTTGGATGGCATGCAATCGCACTCAACGGTCATAAAATTCCTGAACTATGTGCAGCGTTCAAAAAAGCCCGTTCGATAAAGAAGCCCCTCGTCCTCCTTGCAAAAACACTCAAAGGCCGTGGCGTGTCATTCATGGAAAACAAAGAAGGATGGCATGGGCGAGCCCTCACTCAACAAGAACTCACCAAAGCACTAAAAGAAATCCCTTCCTCTGAATTCCCTGCCTGGAATCCAAAACTTCCCCTCCCGGCAAAAGAATTCGTTCCCAAAACCGTGTATGCCCTACCTTTGCGTTATGAATCACACGAGCACCATGCAACCCGAGAAGGGTATGGAAGAGGACTCGCCCGTCTTGCTGCCGACAACCCTCATGTTATTGCCTTAGACGCCGAAGTGAGTAACTCAACCTATGCAGAAAAAGTAAAGGAACGCACGCCCGAACAATATATCGAATGTTTCATTGCCGAACAAACCCTCATAGGAGTAGCCCAAGGGCTCGCCATAAAACACTTCGTTCCTTACGCGTCGACGTTTGCCTCATTTCTCACCCGAGCCCATGATCAACTTCGCATGGCTGCTTTATCAGGCTCACATCTCATCGCATGTGGTTCTCATGCCGGTTGTTCGATAGGTGAAGACGGCCCCTCACAAATGGGTCTTGATGATATAGCGATGATGCGTGCCCTTCCTCACACCACTATTCTCTACCCTGGAGATGCCCTCGCTGCCGAACGTCTTGTGCAAACAGCAGCACACCAACCAGGCCTTGCGTATATTCGAACAACCCGAGCAAAAACACCGTTAATCTACACCAACAAAGAAGAATTCCTTCTCAACGATTTCAAAGCCCCTCGTCTCTCAAACAATGATAGTGCTGTCATTGTAGGTGCAGGCATAACATTACATGAAGCACTGAGCGCACATGATCAACTTAAAAAGCAAGGAATAAGCACTGCCGTAGTCGATCTCTATTGTATTCGACCGTTTCCTTCAAACAAATTTATTGAGTTCGTTAAGAAACATGGCGGTCGAGTGTGCGTTGTGGAAGACCACTATCCCGAAGGAGGGCTGGGCGAGATGATTGCACATGTACTCGCCGGCACATCAATCCCTCTCAGACACCTTGCCGTTCCTCGTATTCCTCATTCAGGCACAAAGGAATATGCTCTTGAGTCCGCAGGCATCGATGCACAAGCTATAATAACCGCGATACGTGCCCTCGTTAAATGAAACGCATCAAAAAAGAGAAAGCGACCTTTGCAATGGGCTGTTTCTGGCAACCCGACTATGTATTCTCTAAAATAAAAGGAGTTCTCTCCACCAAAGTAGGATACACTGGATGTCATCCTGATTACACAAATCCTACCTACGAAGAAGTCTGTTCAGACAAGAGCGGATGCGCTGAGGCAATTGAAATAGAGTTTGACCCTTCTATTCTAACCTACGGAGACATGTTGGATATATTCTGGAAAAACCATGACCCCACTCAAATAAACCGACAAGGGCCGGACGTAGGCACCCAGTATCGTTCAGCTATCTTCTGCCACACACCTGAACAGAAGAAACTCGCACTCATCTCAAAGAAACGCTGGACAAAACGCCTCATAGACGACTCACGAGCCATAGTAACTGAAATAAAAGACGCTCAAAAGTTCTATCCCGCAGAAGACTATCATCAAAACTATCTAGCAAAAACAGGTCGTGTCTGTCATATCTCTCGAAGTCCGTTCAAGTGATTAGTTTCACACACGTAACGAATCTATGTAATGCGCGAAACAATCCTGAAAGAAAGGCGTTGTAGTGCCCGTCGTCCCTGAAGGAAGTTTAAGAGCTCCTTCATGCACCAACATTTCCAAGTCAGCAATAGTAGCCGGAAAAACTCGTTCATGTTCTTTACGATCAGGTGCTTGCTCCCACGCAGTTGCGATTTCTTCATAGGATAACTCTGTTGCAACGGTGTGGAGTACATTGAGGCCAGATGTATCTCGATTAGGGTGGAGTGCAAGCAGGTGTACTCTCATTGCAGAAGTTATAGCGCTGCCAATCTCTTCGGCCCATTCAAAATCTAATGCGCCTCCAGCATGAGTTACATACTTCGTAGGGTGATATTCTGCATGCCCTCCAGGAATAACCGCGATTTTACCCGAGGCTACCGCGCCTCCACGAACACCAAGCAATACCCGTCCATCGCGTAGTAAGGGAAGAGCATTTACCGTAAGAGGACATACTGTGCGCGGAAGAGATGTATCTCGTTTATAGGCGAGATCAGCTCGATAGGGGTGTATAGGACTCGCAATTAACGTTATACCTCCCTGACGAGTAAATGAGTGGGCAGTAATATCAAGAGCCATGCCGGAAAATTTTTCTCTAAAAATCATACCTGTAGCTTTCTTAGCTGCTACACCTCCAACCGAGCGTAAGTCTCCTTCAAGTGCAGCAAGATCTCTAG
Source organism: Candidatus Woesearchaeota archaeon (assembly GCA_964630965.1). Lineage (GTDB taxonomy): Archaea > Nanobdellota > Nanobdellia > Pacearchaeales > GW2011-AR1 > JBBSZK01. The sequence goes on from CAZVXB010000007.1 coordinate 12,290, forward strand.
CACGTAGTTCATCTATCGTGGAAATACCTTTCAAATGAGAAGGAACTTCGTAAGTAATACCTACATAGGTCGGTTTCTTGAAAATCCATGTATCGCTCATGACTATAGGCCCAAAAAACAGCTTATAAAACTTACTAATGAACGTCCTGCCAGAAGTTCTTCTGCTCGTTAAGTTTCTTAAGAATATCAAATAAAAGCGTCATGAGAAGGCAGGGAATAAGCGCAAGCATCCAATGGAATCCACCAAGCGGAGCCGTCTCGAAGAACACATTGAGGGGAGTATACATAATTCCCAACGTCGCGACAAGCGAGATAAGCGAGGCATAAATTAGATATCTATTAGAAAGAGGAGAACGAGTAAACACTCCTTTACGGAATGAACGGAAATTAAACGCCCCAAATATTTCAAACATAATAAGGCAGACAAGAGCAGTCGTTCGAGCCACTTCAAGGCTATCTCCTCGCACGTTAAGCACATAGCTGTAAATGCCCAACGTGCCCAAACCAATAAAAGTCCCTACCAAGAAGAGCATCTGCACATGCGCTCGAGAGAGAAGAGAAGTTGTACGTCGAGGTTTGGCCAACATAACATCATCAGAACTGGGATTGAGACCGAGCGTAATAGCCGGAAGATCAGACGTGACCATATTCATGAAGAGAATTTGAAGAGCAACAAGAGGAATAGGCAGTCCAATAAGCACCCCCGTGAACATTAAAATAATTTCAGCATACGTACATGAAAACTGATAGGTGATGAACTTGCGCATATTGTTAAAAATAGTTCGTCCCTCACGAACGGCATGCACGATAGTCGTAAAGTTATCATCCTTCAACGTAATGTCTGCAACACTTCTCGAGACGTCTGTTCCTGACTTGCCCATAGCCACCCCAATATGTGCTGCCTTTAACGCGGGCGCATCATTAACCCCATCTCCCGTCATAGTCACAATTTCCCCTATCTTTTTGAGTGCATTCACTATACGCAGTTTATGTTCAGGCCTCACTCGCGCAAAAATAACAGTCTCACGCACACAGGAAGCAAGTTGGTCATCACTCAACGTATCCAAATGAGCTCCAGTCAACAAGGGACCCGACAACCCAATTTGAGAAGCAATAGACAAAGCAGTCTCTTTATTGTCTCCTGTAATCATCTTAACTGCAATACCTGCGTTACGACAGTCTCGAATAGAAGCAATAACTTCAAGTCGAGGAGGATCTTCAAGCGCAACAAATCCTAAGAAAATAAGATCTTTCTCTCCATCGAGGGCATCACGTGCTGAAGAAGGAGCATACGCAAACGCAATAGTTCTATACCCTCGTGTAGTAAACGACTGAACCGTTTCATCGAGCCGTTTACGCTCACTCGTCGTAAGACTAAAGATTCCGTCCCCTCGTCTGACTTTAGAACATCGTTCGAGTACATACTCAGGAGCACCTTTAGTAAACACATAGCTCTCTTTACCCAACGAAGCGAGCACAGTCATTCGCTTACGCTCGGACGTGAAGGGGATTTCAGCTCGTCGAACCGCTTTAACCGTTGATTTATCATACCCTCCTTTCGCAGCCATAACCAACAACGCCGCTTCAGTAGGAGTCCCCGTAATAGTGTATGTCCCTTGTTCACCTGAAAGCAACGAAGCATCATTACACGCAACAGCTCCCTTGCACATCATCTCAAGAACGGCATCTTTTGAAACCGGATAAGGCGTCCCTTCGTACTGGAACTGTCCCTCAGAAGAATATCCGGCCCCGGTAATATCCACAATCCTTCCATCAACATACGCATATTTGGCCGTCATCTCTCCTTTAGTGAGTGTACCAGTCTTATCAGAACAAATAACCGTAGTCTCACCTAACGTCTCAATAACAGACATACGATTCACAATAGCATTCTGCAAAGCCATACGATGAGTCCCTGCTGAAAGCGTTGTAATAAGTACCACAGGAAATCCTTCAGGAAACGAAGCAACCGCGAGAGCAATAACGATTATAAGAATATCTGCAATAACGCTTCCCGAGAGTTCCTCAGCACGAACTGCATACAACGTACCCGTAACGAGTGCAAAGAAGAGCCCCACAAGTACCATGTATCGAGCAAGCACATTGATTCTCTTTTGAAGCGGAAGATCCTTGCGCTCATGAGAGATAAGCCCTGCAATAGAACCAAACCTAGTTTTCATTCCTATGTGCGTAATCTGAACTATCGCCTTACCACTCACGACATACGTCCCCATAAACACTCTATGTTTATCTCCTTCCGTAGCTTCCTTACCTGCACTCTTTGCCACCTCTCCCGACTCTCCCGTAAGAATAGATTCGTCTATTCGTAACTCAACCGCATGCACCACCAATCCATCGGCAGGAATACGTTCACCCGTACGCAACATGACTATATCGCCCGGCACAAGTTCGCGCGAGGGAATTTCTTCTTCCTTTCCATTACGTATAACAAGAGAAGTAGGAGTAATCATATGTTTCAAAGCAGCAATGGCAGCTTCAGCGCGATATTCTTGCACAAAGCCCAATACAGTAACAAGCACTATAATGAACAATAACGTATACGCCGCAAGTGTCTTTTCGACAAAAAAAGAAAGGGCCATAGCAAACAAAAGAAGATAAATAACAAAATTACCCGTTACTTGTCGAAGAAGAATAGCAAACGCAGACGTCTTGCCCACTTCACTTAATTCATTAGGCCCGTGACTATGCTGCAGGCGCTTCACCTCTTCACTTGTTAAGCCAGAATACTCCACACCTCTAAAGAGAAACAAGTATTTTTATATCTGAGCAAATTCCCTTCATTACGTTATACACAATACCTTTTTATAGTGAAAAAGCCTCGATAAAGGATAAGAGGATGAATATC
>CAZVXB010000008.1:0-12071 GCA_964630965.1 Candidatus Woesearchaeota archaeon
TAGCTCGTAAACCCTCAGATTCTTTATAATCATTTCGTCGCATTAGATGACACTCCCTCGGACACTCGTACAACTTCCTACGTTATCAAATCGGTCTCTACAATAAATATAATGGCTTATGTCTGCGTTAAACGTAGATGCGTGCACTCGCTCCTCTCCACTCATAAGCGTTCCATTTACAAAATTAAATGAACACGAGGAAAGGCTATACGCACATCGAGCGGGCTCGTTGGTTACAACCGTTAGTTGTCCTCCTTCTCTATACACGCGCGTTATACGAGGACCTTCACTATCAACGCCAATTCCAAATCGAATCTCATCAGAAGCACGGTTGCCTGCACTATCTTCACAGGTTATAGGATAGCTATAATTCCCTTCGGCAACAAGAGTCAAACCAGGTTGTCGGTGTGTATCTCCTCCTGTTTCAAAGAACGGAATTACATAAGAACCGATAGTGTACGAGCAATATCGTGCCTGACCATCCGCCCCTCCGGCAGTGGTGACTGTCAAGTTGACACGCGCAGGTAGACCGAGCACAAATAAATTTACGTTGCTTGGTGATACCGATGTTATTCTGAGTGGGATGCTTGTTTTTCTAAGTACATACGGCGTTCCTTGCATATTCATATTGCGTCCCTGTGTACTGCTCGAAGTCGAGCCATTAACCCAGGGCTGGTCCGCACATCGAATATAAAACGTGCGTTCATTTTGGTTGAGAGGTGCCGGAAGGGTTGCATTACACATCCATCCTTGAATCGTTCCATCTCCTAAACTTGAAGAACAACTTGCCTGCTCAGTCATGCTTTCAAACGCCCGATCGCTGTCAGCCCATCGACATTCGGCCGGTTCGTTAGTCCAAAATCTAATCTTTCTATCGGTCGCGTTTAGGGCTACATATCCTGGACTAGGAGGATTGAACGAAGAAATGACGGGAGCAGTCAAATCAGGTTCTGCCGTGACACAGAAGTTTATAGCATATTCTTGGATATTCTTGTTTCCCGTCGCATCAGTGCACCGAACATACAAATTGACGTTCCCACTTGAGTCAGGCATAAAGAGAGAGCTATAACGGTTTCCTTGTTCTCCGGGCTCATTATCAAATTCATTATCAATAGACTGCTCGTTCTGAATCGCTTCATTACTTGGAATTGAAAAGTACATAGTATGGTTTCGTCTAAAGAGGGGATTTTGATTATCGTTCGCCCTCTGGAAATACTCGTTCATAGCTTCAAAGTTTTCAGTATGCGTATTTGCCACTTTACACTGTGCAAGTTCGTTGGTTGCAATGCCTAATCGGATGGGAGAAAATCGAGGAACACATCCTCCCGTTCCAGAACCCTCAAGTCGATATCCTAGCGTAGATGTTTGAGTATAACGATATCCTTGCCCAAGCACACTTGCATCTTCCTGTATGAACGGAGCACTCGTGTCATCCACCGCAGCGTTTACACACTGCGCTTCTCCATTCTGGTTAAGATACCGGCACGCCTGTCCGAGGCTTTGGCATTGATACTTGCTACACGGAAGCCCATCTGATCCACACTGCTCACACCGTGCTCCTCCGAGCGGAGGTTGCCAAGGCAAGCACTGGAATTTAACATTCGTTTCTTTTTTCTTTCCTATTCCAAGCAAGGCAAAAATGGCAATAATAACCACAAGCACTACCAGTGCCCACCCTCCTGTAGTGATACCGACTCCAAGGGCATAACTGCTGAAACTTGCTCCCACGCTTGCATACCCTCCGATTGCATATCCGGCAAAAGCCCCTAATCCAATAAGCGCAAACCTTACAGGAGCAGGCAGCCCTGCACTAATGCCTAACGCATCAAGAAGATAGGCCGTACCTGCTGCCCCAATTAAAGCTCCTGCTGCGGCTCCCGCATACCCTCCCAACGCAGGCGCAGGTGGACCCGCAACACTTGTCGGGAGCGGTGTCGCCAATCCAAGGTAATTCGATATAGACACAATAGTTCCCGGAGCAGAGTAGACTGCATACGCAAGAGCTATTCCCCCCATTCCACTCACCATCATGAGTGAATTAAAGGCCGGTTCTGCCGAGTAACCTGACGTACCAGGTGTTTTAGGTGCACCAAGCAAAAGAGATAATTCTTCTTGACTAAGGGGCTCGACGCGCTGACCGGGACGAGGATCCGCGAGCGCTCGCAATCCAGAAATATAGGCATTGGTAAACGCCGGAGCTTCTCCACGACTTGTTGTGACTCTAAATCCTCTGTTTGAGTAGTCTCCTTGCACGTTGGCTTCCGCCCCACAATCTCCCAAACTCGTGCAGAAGTTATTCATACTCTCCGCACCCAAGGCTTGCGTGCAGAGTGCATTGTATTCTTTCCCTCCTCCAAAGAGTCCTTTAACTTTAACTTGTTTACAGGCCATAGTTGCAAGACTACAGAGTGCCTGAGCTTCCTCTCCATTTCCCGATGATTGAAGATCAAACCCTGGAGCGTATTTAGGAAGACACACATTAAAGGCAAACGTACCCCTGCTCCCCTTCAAATCAACCGTCTTAAGATAACAATCGGTATAGAGGTCACAGGCATCCTTAATGACGCGTGCCGCTTCAACAGGGTCTTCAATGCCCTCGCTCTCTTGGTTAGCTGCTAAACACAACTGCCATTGATTCGGTCTGCAAGCGGCCTGAGAAAAGTCATTCGCACCAGGGCCATCAATTGCCGATTCAACACAAATGTTGTTACGGAATGTTCCACACGTTTCAGTTGTAATAATTCCATTTGCACAGGTTTGTCTAAAGTGTTCACTTCCTGGTACATCTGTACTACGTTGTTCATTGCTTCCTGTTGCTCCTTGAAGTCCAATCCGCGAGTTAAACGCACACCAACTCTCTCCATGTTTACGTGTTTTTCCTTTATCATCAACACACGAAAGATCTTTGCACACAAATGAACCAAAAGAAGGAGGGCTATCAACTTCTCCCTGAGGAGCACCACATCTATTTCCTAAAAGATAATTGCAATTACCACAACTGCTTTGACGTAGAAGAGGGTTACTGCTCGAACCAAGTTCACAACTTGCATCTTTGGGGAGAATAAGTCCATTGTTCCAACTTTCCTCTCGACGAATCGAATCGTAGATATTTTCCCTGTTACCGCAACTATCAAACCAGTACACTTCATCTTTTCCCAGAACACAGTTCGTCGTTGTTTGTCGCAAACAGGTAGTGTTAAGAGAAGGGTTAGAGCATAAGAATCCCCGATAAAATGTTCCATCTAACGTCGTGCATTGTTCGTGAGTAGTAAGTCGACACCCATACAAGCTTGGTTCCACTTCCCCAAGTACACATGCCCCTTCCTCTGCCTGATTAGCCATGGCAAGGCAGGCAAGTTCACTTGTCACTGGTTCGAACACCACGTCAGCATTAAATCGGGCTCGCAACGCATTACAGGCCGTCTCAGTTCTAAAGAGTGCTTGAGAACCCATGAGACAGCACCCCGGTCGACAGGCAGGAATCTCGGCTAAAGGTCGAGCGTCCCAGGTCCCTCCCTCAGTCGCACAAAGTGTTTGAGGAGTATTAGGTGAGCACGTTCCCTCTATAGGGTCGATACAGGTTCCTTCACGACACTCGGAAAAATCACGACGAGCTCCTTGAAAGCAACTTGTCGTACAGCGTTCATTACATACTCCCGAGCCATATTCTTGACATCGCAATCCATCACTATCAAGAGGGCAAGTCCAGAGGGGACTCTCAATGGCTGAAACAAGGTTCCCTCCGAAAAAGTACATAAAAGCTGCTCGAGCGCCCTGTACAAATCGACTTTCATTTGGCCTCGTTATGTTCTCTTGGTTCGTTTGTTCGACAAGATATGAAAATGCAAAACTAGCGCTCACAAGAAGCATAATCTCAAACAAAGCTGTTTTTTTATAAGTCATATTAAAGTCCTGCAGGGAATGCACACCCCCGTACAGCGAATTGCAACCGAGTATCACTGGGCAAATGAGTTACTGTGTATAATTTCGACGCATCTGATTGAGTTGTAACTCTAATATCATAGGAAGGATAGAGAATCATATACCCTACATATTCAAAATAACAGTAGCTCGCTTCCTGAGCAACAATTTCTTGAGCGACAAGGGCAAGAGAATGAAGGGGAGAGCGGAGGGACATATCGAACGCCGATATTCGTTGCTCTTCTCCATTCCTTGCTAAGACGAGAGTGCTTGGGATAGAGACCTCAACAACGTCTGGTTTAAGCGTGACGGTAGAACGCCCAATTCCCCCTTCAAGAGTATACGAACGCTTTTCAAGTTCTTCTCTAAGAGACTCAAAACACAAAGAGGCATCCTCCCCAACGACTCTTTCAAACTCCCTTTGTAACTGCGAGATGTAAAGAGGGTATTGATTCACACAAGGTTCAATATAGTTGATAGTCTTACACAAATAAGCAATTCGAGTTCCATTAATGAGCACATAGTTTTTAGGCTCAAGCACTCCTCCTTGTTCGAGCAGTCTTTTGCTCGTATCTCGAAGCGACTCTCGTACACATCCCTCCATAAATGCAGACGGGCTGAATTCATTCCCCGTCGGCAGATTAAGCGTGTTGGAACGTACAAGAAGTAGGAGTATAACGCCTGCCACTAAAACAATACCTACTACAATGAAAAGTGCAACTTGCCCTTTACGTTGAAAATTAAATTCACTTCTTTTTTTTATCATCTTTCCTCTCCTTTAGCAACAGAATAGCGTCTTCTATAATATGGGATTTATTCCTGTAATTTCCTTCTTTCATTAGTTGATCAAGAATCTTCTCTGTTTCAGGATCAATAGTGGCAGAAACTCTTATTTTCATAAGTAATATTTAGTAATACTAAACATACTTTGTAAGATGGAGTAATATTATATAAATGTTGACATTTAACAAGAAATTATAACCAGAATTCTCAATCGCCTTGTTCAACACGAGGTGCAAGAACAAAAGAAAGCATGACTTTGCCCGTTGGGAAGTTTATCCGCATGGGGTGATTGTCAGAGAAGTTAAGCTCAACCTTGTTCGCAATTTTAGCTCCCTTCACAAACTTGCTCAAGTATTCAAGCGAGAATCGAGCAGCGCTATGGTCTGAATATATTTCGACTTCATCACTCGAGAATTCGGCCCGCGCAGAGTTAAGCCCTCGTGCTTCAACGGTAAACTTGTTAGGTTCTGCTGTAAACGTGCATGCATCAGAAACAACCAAGCAGTCTTCAACAACTTCAACAAATGCCTGAGCATCCATCTTGATAACACTCTTAAATTCCCAAGTAGGTAGTTCGCGTTCTTCACCTTCAACACTAATAAGTGCTAAAGCGAAGTCTCGCTTAATTCTATCTTGAATAGTTAATTTAAGAAGATTTTCTTCTCGAGAGAGAATAAGGGAACTCCCTAAGCCGCATCGTTTAAGCACCTGGCTCAAATTATGCAGGTTTATGCCCAGTATCTCTTCTTTTTCAAGTTCAAAGACTGAAAAGAGCTCAGCAGGTATGTGGAAATAGACCATCGCAACATTAGCAGGGTCAAGAGCAACAAGACGCATACCTTCTTTGTTTATCTTAAGGCGCACTTCAGTAACTAATTCAGAAATAATACTAATAAGCGTCCCAAAAAAACGAGGGTCATCTAATTTTAAGAGCATATACGTTCGCCGCCATAGGAGCTTATAAGGTTTATTATGCTAAGATGCACCCATTCAAATTACCTCGCACCGCCCGACATTTACAACCATACAAAATCATAAAAAGACAGTCGTTTCTGGAAAACAATGGCTGAAGGAGAGGTTTCAATTAAAGAGGCACGTATTCGCGCACTTACTGCAATTTATTATTCTAAGCCTGCAGTTCAGGCAACTCTTCTTGCCTTTGCAAAAGATAGAGAAGTTGTTCCTCGCTACTTTGAAGGATTTGGTAAGCGACCAGACACACTTCAATATCCTTCCGACGTACTCGGTCTTGTCTCTCGGGGGGCGACCTCATTTCATGGTTCAGAAGAGCTCTGGCATGACCCTCTTCAAATAAGTAGCGATATGACTCAAGTTGAGTTGGCACGTTTACGACGCTCATGGGATCTGCTCATTGATATAGACTCTCCTTACTTAGACTATTCAAAAGTCGCTGCTCGTCTTGTCATTGAACGACTCGAACGGTATGGCATACGGAACTATGGGATTAAGTTCTCCGGGAGCAAGGGATTCCATATTATTGTACCGGGTGAAGCATTCCCTGAAGAATTTGAAGGCGTGCCACGTTCAGAAGCATTCCCTGACTGGCCTCGAGCCATCACGGAGTTTCTTCTTGAATCAATAAAACCAGAGTATAACAAAGCAATAACTGCGCTTGGATTCGATATAGATTCCTTGGAGAGAAGAACGAACCTTTCACGAGAAGAACTCGTGCAAACAACATGCCCTCAATGCGGAGGAGCCGTAGAGAAACATACGTTGGTAAAGATGAAATGCGATAGGTGCAGAACCTCGTACGAGCGTCCTGACTTCAAGGTAACCAAGAAACGATTAAAGTGTAGCGATGATACCTGTCCTGGTTTTTTTGAGGTGCTCGAAGAGAAAGAATTTTGGAAATGTCCTCAATGTGGGGTCTCAAGTAGGAAAGATGATTATACTTCCTCGAAAAAAACAACCTATGCTACAAATCAAAAGAGCTACGCTGAGAAGTTCGAGCAGGAAATAGCAGGAGATAAATTGGCCTCGCTTGATCTCGTTCTGGTCTCTTCTCGACATCTATTCAGAATGCCTTATTCCCTTCACGAAAAAACCTCTCTCGCAAGCGTTGTCTTAACAAAAGACCAACTCTCTTCCTTTTCCCCTAGAGATGCTGATCCTCTAAAAGTTGTGCCTAAAAATTATTATCCTTCTGTAATTCCGGGTGAGGCAACAGGGTTACTCAAGGTTGCTCTCGAGAAGAAATTAGATCGTCAATCAACCATAGAGAAAGCTCGAGCTCGTCTCGGAGAACGAGAAGCACTAGCACTCACAGGCGTTACGGACGATATGTTTCCCGAACCCATTAAGAAATTATTGAAGGGTCTTAACGATGGAAAGAAACGAGGGCTCTTTATTCTCATAACTTTTTTGCGTTCAACAGGGTTCAAGCCCGAAGCAATAACTGCTCGTGTGTTTGAATGGAATAAGAAAAATGAGCAACCTCTTAAGGAAGGGTATATCCAAAGTCAGTTGAACTGGCATTTCAAGCAACAAAAACAAATTCTTCCCCCTAATTACGATAACCCCAGTTTCTATAAAGACCTCGGGTTGTTAGATAAAAAACCGGATGCCAAAAATCCTATTGTGGAAGTAATGAGAAAACTACGCTCCTCCACGGACAAGGGAGAATAATCTCCTCTAAATCTTTATAAATACCTCGAGCCTTCCTTTCTGATGAACTTAAAGAGTGGTGTTTTTATTTTTCTCGCCTTCTTTCTCATAGTTTCTTTTGTTTCGGCTGCAGAAAATGAAACTACCGAGTCTCGCATCGTAAGTGCGTATGCCTGTTTGCAAAACGGCATTAACAACAAAACAGTAAGTTCTCTTTCTCTCCAAGAGTCTCTCTTCGGAGTTATGGCTTTGGGCAACAATGCGCGCGCAGTACAGAAGCTCGATAGCGAAAATCGTTCAGTCTCTAACAATCAAACCTGCTGGCCTCGCGCATCCTGTACGCTCAAGGAAACAGCCCAGGCATTACTTGCTTATCGCGCCCTCGGAAGAAATGAAGATAAGATAGAAAATTGGCTCCTCTCTCGCTCAGGAGCCACAACAGGCCTCAGATGGTTCCTTGAAATAGACAGTGAGAATCATGTTCCGACTACCTGCCATGTCAGATATGGCTCTGTTGACAGAGTTGTTTCCATAGGCTCAGATATGAAACTTACAGGAGATTTGAGTTCAACCTGTCTTTCTATTGTTCCCTCGGGATATTGGCTTGAAATTGCTTCTTCCTGTCTTGATAGATCGTATGAGGTTTCCTGTGACCAAGATTTCCTTACTACGCTTCTTTACCAACAATCAGACTCTGAAACCCTTTTCGTCTCCCCTAACACACAATCCAAACCTGCAGGGGGAACAACAAACGAATCCATTTCTTCCCGATGTTTCAAATCAAGTTCCGGTTCTGAATGTGACTATGAAGGCACGCTTTGGGCAACAGTTGCTCTTGACGCTACAGGAGCAAACACTGCACGGTATATTCCCTACCTCGCTGCTTTCGCACCTTCCAACGAACGTTATCTTCCTTCTTCCTTCCTATACAAATTAACGGGCGGTCAAGACCATTATACTTCTCTCATTCAAGAACAGCGCAATAATCAATATTGGGAAGCGCCAAGTAGCACCTACAGGCGATTCTATGATACCTCTCTCGCTCTTTGGGCTCTTCAAGGCACAAGCGCAGCCGAAATAACGAGCACCAAAGATTACTTACTTGAAGTCCAGAATCCAAGCGGGTGCTGGGATAACAATAATCTTAGAAGTACTGCTTTCATTTTATATGCAGCTTGGCCCGATGTGAGGCCCGGCGGAGGCCCCGGAGGTTCAGGCGGAACGCCCACAACAACCATAGAATCCTGCTTGGGTGCAAGTCCTTCTTATTCCTGTGTCGAATCCTTGTTACAATGCGCCGATGCAGGCGGGGAAGAGTTACGCAATTATGATTGTACGGGTGCTCTCTTCTGTTGTTCTGTTACTCCTCGTGCACCAACCTGTACAGAGTTAAACGGAGAGTTATGTAGTCTCAATGAAGAATGCTCAGGCACTCCTCGAGACTCAAGCGAAGGGCAGTGCTGTCTTGGCTCGTGCACCCCTATAACTGACCCCACAACTACAGAGTGTGAAGATAATGGTGGCTCGTGCAGCGCCTCCTGTTCAACCGGAGAAACGCAAGAAAATTATCTTTGTTCAAGCTTCAGCGAGGTCTGTTGTGTTTCAGATCAATCATCCTCCTCAGGAGGTTCAAAGACCTGGATATGGGTTGTTGTACTCATAATCCTCATAGCGCTCGTAACTCTGGGAATTATATACCGCCGTAAAATACAGATGTTTATCTTCAAGAATAGAAAAACAGGGCAGTCCTCAAGCGCATCACCTATAATGATTCGCCGCCCTCCTTTCCCACCTTCAAGTCCAGGAAGACCGCTCCCAACCACTCGCCCACAACCTCAAGCACGTAGGCCTGTTTCACAAGTCGATAAAGACATGGAAGAAACACTCCGCAAACTCCGAGAGATGAGTAAGTAGGGAACCTTTATAAAAAAGAAACCCTCGTTTTAATGATGTACAAAAGAGCTATTGGATTTATAATAACCCTTGTGCTTCTCCATTCAGTATCTGCCCTTTCAACTACTCTTGAAGAGCGCTATGCTCAAGGAGAAACTATGCTTGTTGAAATAACGGGCTCGATTATAGAACCTCTTGATAGTTCTGATGTTGAATTCCTTCGAGGCCATGTGCAGGTTGGTTCGTTCGAATACGATCTCAAACGCCTTGGAGATAGATATTTTCTCTATGCAATAACTCCGTTCATACCTAATAATTATACGCTTGTCATTCACAACGTGGCTACCTTTGTAAACGGACAAAACCAAGTCGTTGACATCATGCAGAATTTCACCGTTACGAACGAAACCGCTCTTTACACGCTTAAACCGGGCTTCATCATAACAAATAGTTCGTTCGATCTTTCTATCATCCTTAACACAGATACAGATGAGGAGATAACCCTTTCAGGGGGAACCAATCGTTCACTCTTACTTCGCCCCGGAGCTAATAACGTACGAGTCACTCTTGATTCGTTTTCTCCAGGCCTAAACCTTATTTCAGTAGGCATGTATTCTTTCCCTCTTTACAATCTGCGCACTTCTAATACCTCGCCCAATCTCCAGCCCTCCATAATTGAAATTCTTCCTTTAAGGATAGAAGAGAGGTTTATTCGGAATTCAGATCCAAAGATTATAACCTTCATAATTAGAAATAGGGCCGAACGGGAGCTCACCAATTTCGAATTCGTGTATGATGATGACCGCTATAAACTAACTCCTTCCTCACTCCGCAGGCTTAAGGCAAACGAAACAGCCTCATTTAATATGACCGTGCTCGGTAACCAATCCAATACCTCGGACGTGTTTAGAATAACCGTTGATGACGAAACCTTTGATGTACCGATTGACGTTTCCTTTACCAATGAGGTTTCCCCCATCATTTCTCGCCCTTCTTCCAACGCTACCGGTTATTATTGTAATGAACTCAATGGTAAGATTTGTCTTGCTTCTCAACAATGTTCAGGCGAGTCTGTCAGCACGCTGGATGGTCTCTGCTGTAGAGGGACGTGCATTGATTCCTCTAAAGAATCAAGTCTGGCCTGGATAGGGTATCTCATAGGAGGTATTGTTCTCGTAATCGGGGCGATTATTGCCGTTCGTTACTTCAAGGCCCGTAAATCCCAGTCAGAAAATGTATTAGGTAAACAGATTAAGAAGCTTGAAAGACCGTTCTAACGTTTTTTTGATTGTTTCTTCTTCGATGTTTTTTTAGGAGTCTTCTTTTCTTCCACAACAGGGGCAGGTTGCGGAGGTTGGTTCGAAAAGGTAACGCCCATAGATTTGAGTTTATTGATTAATATCTCTCGATCACCCACTAATTTCTTTGTGACTGATTCATACAAATGCAACCTACTTATCAACGTATTTGCCAGGGAAGTTATTTCCTCATTAGAGAGTTTAAAGCTCATAGGGGAAAGAATTTCAACATTCGAAGGCATATAGGCAAACATGATTCCGAAGAACGCACTAATAGACTCAAATGAAATTTCAAGCTCGGCAAAAGTGGTGAAAAGTTCCTTTGACCCTTCAACCGCACGAGGTTCGTGAATGGTCTTATGTGTTATTGTTACTCCTTTCTCCTGCCCCAGCTTATCAACAAGAGCATTCATAGTGAACGTCACGTGATCGGCAGGCTTGCCTAAAATTTCAACAATGAGTCGGGCATCAAGAGCACTCATATCTCAAGATAGAACTATGGTTTAAAAACTATTTGCCAGAACTAGAGTCTCTTCAAAGCTACCAAAAAAGTGATTACTATGCATAGTCCTCCAAAGAGATATACTGCTATTCTCCGTACCTTTCCCTCGGGAGTGATATACGTTTCAAAGTCAGCACGCTTTTCTTCGGGAGGAACCGACGAGAGACGTATGGGTTCTCGTTTTTCTTCATCAATCAGATTCGTCTGTTCTCGGAGCGTATTTTCTCTTCCTGGAGTCCCTCCTTCTTCTAAACTCGAAACAAATCCTTCTTCAGTCCATTCAATGCTAAACCCCGGTTCAACGCCTCCCTCATAAGAAAATAAGTCATCATTCAGCGGTATCGTTTCTCCTTTATTGTTCAGTCCCCCACAGATACTTCCCGAGTCTACGTGCACAAGTAGAACATCACCTTCGATCGCATAGTTCGTAAGAACTTCGCTTCCACTTCCTCCATCACTAACGAGTGCATACGCTCCGGTTTCAAGTATAAGACCTTTATCTTCCTGAGTCACTCCACTCGTATCAACAAAACCGGGAAGAAGAGGGCTTTCACACAACGTATATTCTCCAAGGTCGACAACGCCTCCGTCATTATACAGTTCAATCCACTCATTGTAATTCTCATTATAGGATGGATCATACATAATTTCGTTGATACGTAGGGCGCTCGTTGTGTCTAGAAGGCTAATACCCATAAGAACTATACAAAACAAGAAGCTCGTTCTCATCTCGAACAAAGAGCGAGTCTCTATCGTTGTTCCACACATTTCCTCGCCCCCAGTAGCGTTCAGAACTGCTTTCAACGCCCTCTTCCGAGTAAAGGGTAAATCTCTCGTTAAGCCCCTCACTAAGCTTGTAGCTATGGGTTGTTTCATCTTTGACAGTCCATCCGTGCAATGAGGGTCCGCATTGAGACTTAAACAGAATGTATTCTTCCTTTTTATCAATTTCCGCCTGAAGACACCCATAGGAAGGAGAACGTTCCCATATCCCTCGTTTTGTTTCAAATGCCTTTTCTTGCACCCTATGGAATAGTTTTGCTTCA
>CAZVXB010000008.1:12081-14823 GCA_964630965.1 Candidatus Woesearchaeota archaeon
AAGGAGCGTATGAGCAAGTCCACGCTCGACAAGTTCGAGATTTATATTCTCATTATCTACATACAAAACACCCAATCCTCTTCCATATTTTTCAACTCCCTTGCTTTCCAAGAAAACCGTTTTATTTTCTAACGTCTGAAGAAATGCTTTCGCCTCATCGTATCCTCTTTCATTTCGTTCAGGAGTATTGATATTAACCAATCGAACAGTGCGTCCATCGTTCAGAACGACGGTGTCTCCATCAATCGCGCGTGCAATAGTAACGTTTTCCCGTTCAAGGTTATCGTCACGTAATAAAAAATAATTTCCTACAAATAAGAGAACAAACCCAATCGTAACAAAAAGAGCTACATTCTTTTTCATAAAGAAGATATGAAAAGCTTCTTAAAATGCTTTTACCTAAGAATATTATGGCAGACCCTGTTAATATGACCTCTCAAGGGCTCAGCGAACTCGTCTGGAGCGCTATGCCCCAGAGCTTGCTCAATAATTTTGGAACGCTCTTTGGTTTAGCGAAGGCAATAGGTATTCTGTTCATCATTTATGTCGCCTTTCTCATTGTCAAGGCCGTAATTCAGACTCGTCAAGCATTACGTATTAAGACTATAGAACAAACGCTCATTTCCATAAATGAAAAGCTCGAGCAGCTCGTAGGCAAGAAAGAGCATAAAAAAGATAAGAAATCTAAAGAGTAACGACTCGTTTTCCATTCACTAAGGATTCATAGTAACGTACAAGCGAGTCATGTCCTATAACCAATGTTTCTGTGTTGATGTTCGGATGAAAGCATACACGTTCTGCACACCATACTTCATTGTCAAGTATAAGCGTAACCTGGGGATGAAACGTCGCTCCGAATATACTCACACTTCCCGGAATCAGACCGGTCTCGCGTTTAAGTTCTTCAGGAGAACCCATAGTCAATTTCTTTACCCCTAATTGTTCTTGGAGATTTTTATACTCAAGTCTTTTTTCTCCAGGCAGACCGACAAGGTAAAACTGTCCTTGCTCATCCCGTAAAAAAAGCGTCATGCATACTAAAACCCGGATAGCCGTTATTTCGTTGTAATCACGTGATTCCGCGACCGTATGAACTGCCTTATGGCTGTACGTTTCATAGTGTATACTATGTTCTTTAAGATAACGAGCAAGCGAGGCTTCCATTCGTCTATCGAAACAAAGGGTTATAAAAATGTTTATAAAACAGGTCAACTATCGACGATTATGAAAGGCAAAAAAGAGAAAGTTACAATCTATTCAACCGAGTATTGTCCTTGGTGCAAAAAAGCTAAGGAATTTTTTCACGCAAACAAGATACCGTTCAAAGAAGTTGATGTAGGAGCAAGTCAAAAAGCGGCAAAGGAAATGGTCAAACTATCCGGTCAAAATGGAGTGCCTGTCATCAAGATAGGAAAGGAAGTAATTATCGGCTTTGACGAATCACGTATCAGAAGCACGTTAGGAATGAAAAAGAAGTTTGGACTATGGTAAAGGGCACGTATGATTTCGCTATTGTAGGTGCCGGAGGCACCGGTTTAGCTGCCGCTATGTATGCTGCTCGCTTAGGTCTTAAAACAGTCTGTTTCGGTTCTTCACACGGTTCAGAGCTTCCCATTGGAGGAGTCATAACCACCACGAATGTCGTTGAAAACTATCCTGGGTTTATTCGGCTTACCGGGCAAGAGCTTGCTGATAAAATACGAGAACATGCTCAATCCTATGATCTCGTCACCATCAAAGAAGAGCGCGTTTCCGAAATAAAAAAAGATAAAGCTCATTTTACAATTAGCACGGAAGGTGGCACGTATAGCGCAAAAACAGTCCTTATCGCAACAGGAACTAAGTGGCGCAAGCTCGAAGTGCCTGGCGCCGTCGAACTTGAAAACAAAGGTGTTGCTTATTGCGCCCTCTGCGACGCACCTTTGTATAGAAATAAAATAGTTGCCGTCGTAGGAGGAGCAGACACTGCTGCGAAGGACGCGCTCGTTCTGGCAGAACATGCAAAGAAAGTGTACATAGTCTATCGTGGAGATGAGATTCGTCCCGAACCTATCAACAAGGCCCGTCTTCTCGCTAACAAAAAAATAGAAATCATAACCAAAACAAATGTAACCAAAGTAAACGGTGATGACTTTGTAGAATCACTCACGCTCGACAAGCCCCACAACGGCTCAAAAGAACTTCCTGTTCAAGGAGTCTTTGTAGCCATAGGTCACGAAATACTTTCATCACTCGCAAAGCCTCTTGGAGTTACTCTCAATAAGAAAGGAGAGATAGTCATCGATCATAAAACATCAGAAACGAACGTCCCAGGCGTCTACGCCGCAGGAGACGTTGCCGATAAACCCTTCAAGCAAGCCATCACCGGCGTCGCCGAAGGATGTACGGCAGCCTACAGCGCGTATGAATATATCACGAAGAATAACGTGATGGCGAGCTAATGAAATTACTTCTAACATCCGCAGGCATAACAAACAAATCCATTGCTTCTGAATTGAAAAAACTCGTTGGAGGAAAAATCAAGATTGCCTTTATCCCAACTGCAGCTAACGTCGAGCCCGGCAACAAAAACTGGCTTATTAAAAACTACGCCCAATGCGAATCTCTGGGAGAAACCGATATCGTCGATATTTCCGCCTTGGATAAGAAACACTGGCTTCCTCGATTAGAAGCAGCGAACGTTCTCGTTTTCGGTGGAGGTATTACATCTCATCTTATGCACTGGGTGAGTAAATCCGGCCT
>CAZVXB010000009.1:0-13342 GCA_964630965.1 Candidatus Woesearchaeota archaeon
TCTAAATATTTGGAAGTTTCTTGAATGAGGTCCTGTAATCGAGCTCCTTGTTTTCCTTTACCTGCTCCGTCTATTCCCTCAAGAACAATAAATAGTCCGGGATATAACTTCTCTGTCACCTTTTTATTTTGAGATTGTTTTTAAAAACCGTTGTTGTACTGGAATATAACTATTGCATAAGATGATTGGTTAAATTGGAGATTATTTTATCAACGAGCATGGCATCAGAATCGCTTGAAGACAAGTTTGATTTGGCCCCCTTTGGGACGAATGTAACTAAGCGCCTTGTTGTTCCCGCAGCCGAAGAGAAACTGTATGTTCCTTATTCTTGTTTAGATCATGGATTTGTTCGTCTTGTAGACTATGCGGGTGGGGACGATTCGGTAGTTAGGGCTGCACGAGTGAGTTATGGTGGGGGAACAAAGACGGTGAGCGATAATGCAGGGCTTATACGTTACTTAATGCGTCATAGACACACGACTCCCTTTGAAATGGTTGATCTTACCTTCCATGCAAAGATGCCTATTCTTGTTGCTCGACAATGGGTGCGACATCGTACGGCAAGTATTAATGAAATATCTGCACGCTATTCTGTACTCGATAATGAGTTTTATACTCCTGATCCTGCCGTGCTTGGAGTACAGGCACGTAATAATAAACAGGGGCGTGATGAACCTGTATCTCCTGAACAAGCAGACGCTATTATTTCTCTCTTAAAACAAGATGTGGCTCACGCGTATGGTAGTTACGAATTTTTACTCAACGAAAGTTCTCAAAAAGGGAGTGACGGACGGTCGCTTCCCGAGGACCCTAATCGCCCCATGCTTGCTCGAGAGCTTGCACGTATGAATTTACCCGTAAGTATCTATACGCAATGGTATTGGAAAGTTAACTTGCATAACTTGTTTCACTTTTTAGGGTTGCGTAAGGACTCACACGCTCAACATGAGATTCGAGTGTATGCTGATGCGATGGCAGATATTGCTTCTCGAGTTGCCCCTGAATCTTATCGTGCCTTCGGAGATTATGTTCTGGACGGGGTTACTCTTTCAAAACTTGATAGGCAAGTCTTGCTGGCAGTTTCTAAAGGAGCTTCTCTTGAAACAGCGGCTGGTTTCATTACCAATAAACGTGAACGTCAAGAGGCGATTGATAAAGTTAAGAGAATTCTTGAATTAGGATAGATATTTATCACGGATGACGGGCCAGGTGATACGGGTCCAGGGTTCAACGTCGTTTTCGGGGTTGGCGAATAAGGTTTCTACTTCTTCTTTAGTATAAAATGCTCCTTCGGCCATGCCGTCAGCGGGTTGTGCGCTGTTTGTGGTTTGAGCGAGACCTACGATGCCCATATGCACTTTATTAAACATATTTGAATCTTCGTTGATATATCCTATGAGTTCTATCTCGGGATAAGAGTCCATTTGTATTTCTTCGTGCATCTCTCGCACGGCTGCATGCATAATCGGGTCTGAGGGTTCGTGCTCTTCCTTGTCTATGTGTCCTCCTATCCCTCCCGATATTTTATTGAGGTGGCGTTTCTCTTTGTATTCTCCGTTGCTTGGAGCCCGTTTGTAAATGAATGCTTGTTTTGTTTCTTTATTGATAAGCCAGACATAAGGAATTATCTGGATATGGCTAGGATCGTTTTCTAATGCGTCATTTCTTTCTCTGTATTCATATTCTTCTTTTATACGCGAGAGAAAATCTGTGTAGTGTAACGGTAAGAACCCTTGGAATGCTTCTTTCGGAAAAAGGACGTGGCGAGGGACGGTTAATATATGACGGGTCATTCGTCGTTTTTACCGGTAGAATGAAATCCTCCGGTTCCTCGTTCTGTTTCTGATAAGGTTGCTGCGTCTTCGAAGTTGGCTTGAAGTACGGGAGTAAGAACTCCTTGGGCTATTCTATCTCCTTCTTCAATGAAATAAGGCTTGTCGGTGCTATTGTGTAATATAATTGAAATCTCTCCTCGATAGTCTGTGTCTATAACGCTTCCTACGTTCATGATTCCTCGAACGCCTAGGCCTGAGCGTCCTTCGAGCTTTAAGAAATAACCGGGGGGAAGTTCGAGAGCGATGCCTGTTGGTATTTTCTTTACCTCTCCGGGATAGAGGGTGATATCATTCAAGGCATAGAAGTCACATCCTGCAGAGCCTTGGGTTGTATAACGAGGATGGCGTGCTTTAGGATGGATTTTCTTTATTCGGATGTTAACCCGTGCAATCATCATGCGTACAGGGTGTGTTAAGGGTATAAAAGAATTTAGTTTGCTTACTCTTTGGTTTCAATCTTAATTTGAACAGAACGAGGGATTTTGAGCATCATTATAGGGTGTAGCACGCGATCTTCAGCAGGCAAGTCAATAATACGTTTGTGAACGCGCATTTCAAAACGGTCAAAGGTTGCAGTGCCGTTACCACAAGGAGACTTACGCGTTGTAACTTTCATACGCTTCGTGGGTAATGGAATAGGTCCGCGCATAATCACGCCGGTGCGAGAAGAAATATCTTTGACTTGACCGATAACTCCGTTTAATGCGCCGATGTCGACACTGCTTAATTTTATACGTACTTTGCCCATTGCCTTGTTACTGAGAAGTGGTTTTTAAAAGTTCCTATTTGAACTTTTAAGCCACGAGGACCCTTTGTCCTCGATGTTTAAAGCTTTCTTAAACATACAAGTCTCTTTTTAGAGAGAGAATAATGCTTTTGGTTAGCTCGCTCACGGGATAGTTATAGGCTTCTGAAGAGTCCATCCAGCTCTTTGCTTCTATTTCGGCTGAAGGTTCCCCTATAACGAGGGGTGTTCTTAGATGATATGTTCTTACCGACGCAGGTGTTTGGGTGTGGGGAGTGAGCCCGTGAAATTCTTTGTAGAATGATGCACTTCGAACGTCTATTTCTGTTTCACTTAGCTCTTCTTTGAATTCTCTGGCGAGGGCTTCCAACTCATTTTCTCCTTCTTTTATTTTTCCACCGGGGAGTATCCAGATTCCTTTCTTACGTACAAGTAGAATTCTTTTGTTGTCGAGTATGATGCCGTTTATGACGTGGTTCATGAGTATGGTGGGCCTCCAGCGCCGCGTGCCAGAGGCCCTGCCACCACAGCCTTAGGTGTGATGACTATGATGCTCATGGATAATCGGGGTGTTTTTAAGCGTGTTGATAGTAAGCTTTAAGAAAGAGGTTTTTGATAGTAGGATATGGTCGTACGAACCCAACACCGAAGAACACGGCGCAAGCATCAAATGCGCAAACGCATGCGCAAACTGTAAGTATATAAACACATTTTACTGGATTGAAGAAAGATGGTGAATGTATTTCTGCAGTTTGGAATACTTTTGGGACTTGCGGCACTTCTCTCACTTGTTGCACGTGCTCTTAAGCAGCCTCCGCTTGTTGCCTATTTGATTGCAGGAGTCGTTACGGGACCGTTATTTTTGAATGTGCTTCCTTCTGGAGAACTGTTGGATTTATTTGCCCGGTTTGGAGTTGCATTCTTACTTTTTATTGTAGGGTTACATCTGAACTTTAAGTCTTTGAAAGAAGTCGGTTCTGTGTCAACGCTGGTAGGTGTAGGTACTTTGGCGGTTGTTTCGGGAGTGAGTTGGGGGCTTGCTCGAATGCTTGGTTTTGGTTCTAATGTGTCATTATATCTTGCAGCAGCATTCGCATTCTCTTCTACTGTTGTCGTCGTGAAGTTATTATCTGATAAACGTGAAATGGATACGTTACATGGGAAAATAACACTCGGTATTCTGATTGTGGAACACTTCGTGGCTGCGTTGATGCTTATGGTCGTGCCCGTTATTGGAATCGCGTCTTCGAGTGTTTTGCTTATTCAGTTGGGTAAGGCCCTTGCACTTATTGCTGCCACGGTTATAACAGGGCTTGTTATTCTTCCTCCTTTATTTTCATTTGCGGCTCGGTGGTCAGAATCTCTCTTCTTGGCAAGTACTGCATGGGTTCTGCTTGTGGCTGCTGCGTTTCACGCACTTCATTTCTCGTTTGAAATTGGAGCATTACTTGCAGGTATCACTCTCGCTTCATCGCGATATGCCCTCGATATCAGTACGCGTATGCGCACGTTGCGTGATTTCTTCGTCGTGCTCTTCTTTGTATACTTTGGAAGTCTTCTGGTAGGTCCGTTCACGGTCGATTTGTGGGTTGCTGCAGGACTCTTTTCTATTCTTATTCTTGTAGGTAAGCCTCTTGTCGTTATGAGCTTTATGCGCTTCTTCAAGTACAAGAAACGAACTAATTTCTTTACGGGAGTGGGGTTGGCGCAGATTAGCGAGTTCTCATTGATCTTGCTTCTGGTTGGATTCTCACAAGGAGTTATTTCACAGGCAGTGCTTTCGTTAGGGATTATTGTAGCGTTCATCACTCTTACCTTCAGCAGTTACACCTTGCTTCACTCACACGCTCTTTTCAGCGCGCTTTCACCTGTGCTCTCATTGTTTGAGTCTCGCTCCTTTACGGTTGACGATTTACGAACAAGCAAGAAGTATCATACTATTTTATTTGGATATAATCGAATCGGGTTTACGCTTGTCCGAGCACTCCAGAAAGCGCGTGTATCATTCTTGGTTGTGGATTACAATCCCCAGACTATTCTTGAGTTAAGCAAACGAGGAGTGCCTTGTGTGTATGGGGATGCTCAAGACCCTGACTTACTTGAAGAATTGCGACTTGATGAAGCTTCGGTTGTTATTTCAACTATCCCTGATGTTTCTACAAACCATCTTATTTATTCGGCTATTAAGTCTAAAGATACGTTATTCATGCCTACTTCTCACTCGGCTCTTCACACGGAGGAGCTCTATGCTACGGGGGCAGATTATGTTATCATGCCTTACTTCTTGGGAGGGTCGTATGTGGGAGACCTTCTCACCGAGACGTTAACTAAGGAGAAATTAAGTGAAGAACGAGCAAAACAACAACGTGAATTGAAGGAACGTACTAAAGAAGGGCAAACACACCCTACTCGAGAAAGTTACGGACGTTAGTCGTTAGAGCCAGTCATGATCTCTATTATACGCATTAAGAATTCAAGTCCTGCAATGAATAGGAAATAGACTACAATCGAGCTCATAAATTCGGGGAATTTGGAGGCTGCACTAATAATTCGTTCGATTACAGGCATTTCTCCTTCACTTACTGCTACAACTAAAATGGCAAGAGGAAGGAGTTTTGCTATTTCTTCAGCTATCTCTTCTTTGTGATAGGCGAGTATACGAATAGCCGCTATAATTGCTGCTGCAAACTGAAGCGTGATAGTGGGCGTGCTACTATCTCTAATAAAGAATATTATTAATGCGAGTACGGTAAACCAGATAAAGACAACGAAGGGGAGAATGATAATGTATTCTATGATGTACAAGAGTAATCCGAAAAGCTTGCTCGCGATTGGGTGTTCTGACTGATGATATTTAAATAAATTTAATTTAAGAATATCTTTATGTGCAAGGAGCTTGTAAAACTTCCAGGTAAGAATAGCATAGGCAGTTATGAGAATTGCTAAACCGAGAACGCTTACAATGGAGCGGTAGGTTTCAGGAATGGTGTAATAAACATCTTGTAAGAAAGGAGTAATTACGTTCATCATGCGTCGCTTTACCCGAGAATCTTTAAATAACCTTCTTTCCTCGGTTTCTCATGTTAGATATTAAACTGGTTCGAGAACATCCCGAGTTGATTAAAGAGACTATTAAGAAGAAAGGTCATACGGCTAAACTTGCGCTCTTACAAGAGGTTGTAAAGAAAGATGGTGAATGGCGTCGGCTTAAGGCAGAGATTGACCAACTGCGGGCCGATAGAAATACTATTTCTAAACAAGTAGGGGAAGCTAAGAAAGCAGGCAAGAGTGTAACGGCGTTGCTCAAAAAGGCAGGGGCTATCCCGGATAAAATTGCTTCTATTGAATCTGAAGCAGGCGTGTTAGAGACACGCATACAGGAGCTCTTACAACAGCTTCCGAATATCATGCATGCATCTGTACCTCTTGGAAAAGATGATAGCGACAATGTGGAAGTTGAGAAAATAGGAAAGCCCCACGTGCCTTCTTTTCCGGTTAAGAACCATGCTGAGCTTGCTGAAGGGCTTGGACTCGCAGACTTCAATGCTTCTTCTAAAACCTCTGGTGCGGGATTTTACTATCTTCAGGGAGATCTCGCATTGCTCAATCAAGCGCTTATACGCTATGCTATCGACTTGATGGTTAGTAAAGGATTTACGTATGTTGAGACTCCGCTCATGCTTCGGGGAGAGGTTATACGCAATGTTACTGATTTGCATGATATGAAGAATCAGATTTACAAAACGGATGATGATTTGTATCTTATCGGAACGAGTGAGCACTCACTCATAGGGCGTTATGTGGATAGTATTCTTAATGAGAAACAATTGCCTATTCGACAGACCTCGTATTCTATGTGTTTCAGAAAAGAAATTGGGAGTCATGGTATCGATCAGAAAGGACTTTATCGAACGCATCAATTCAATAAGATTGAGATGGTCGTTATAACTACGCCTGAAGACTCGATGAAGCAGTACGAATCTATGAAGGCCATTACGGTCGAGTTGTTCAAGAAATTAGGCATTCCGATTCGAGTGCTTGCTATTTGTTCAGGGGATTTGGGAGATTTGAAACACATACAAGTTGATATTGAAGCATGGTCTCCTCGTACGAAGTCATATTTTGAAGTTGCCTCTTGTTCTAACTTGACGGATGCCCAAGCGCGGCGATTGAAGATACGATGTGATGGTCCTCGGGGACGGTATGTGCCTCATACGCTTAACAACACGGCTCTTGCAACCTCGCGCGCGCTCGTTGCTATTCTTGAGAACTATCAACAGAAAGACGGCTCGGTTAACGTACCTGAGGTTTTACAGCAATACATGCACGGCACTAAGGTTTTACGTCCGTTGGTCTAAGTTTATTAAGGAGTTATTTTTCTAGAACGTTATGAATGCACGAAGTTGGAGAAAATGCGCCGAGGGGTGTGGTCTTGCTGCGCTTATTGGTATAGGTTGTGTTGCTATTGGGGCAAAGGACGATTCCGTCCGTTTGAGAAAAGAAGCTAACCAAATTGCCGAACACATGGCAGAAACGAATACTATCTCTCTCGATATGCGAAAAAAATACAAAGATGCACAACAGAAACTTGTTACCTATACTCCTTCTTCTTCAGCATCGACTTATAGAGCTGTAGGGGCTATGTTTCTTCTAGGGGGAACGTTAGGGGCTCTTTACTGCGGGTTGCGCTCTGCCCGCGATTCTCTTGGTTATAAGTAGATAGTTTTTTCTTTTAGGTTAATTCAGAGTTTCATAGTTCTAAAAGAGGAAAATTTAAAAATCTCTTTTTTAGAGTCACCTGTTATGTCTTCGTTATTGAACAATCGTCTCTCTCCTTATACTCCTTGTTGTAAAAATTATTGTGCCGGCTGTCCTTTTACTATATCTCAGAGTCGAGATTCTTCTGAGCATTCTTCCTTTCTAAGGCCCTCATCCTCTTTTTATTCTCGGCGTTCTCCAGATTCTGATTTTGCTGGAGAGTTCGTCTCTAAAGACATGTATGGTCCTGTCTCGCGTTCTGATTTGTATGCTGATTAAAAGGTTAGAATAATAAAAAATAAAAAAATAAAACAAGCTTAACGCTTGTGCATCGTGCTAGTGCTCGATTTTTGGCCTATAAGCCAGAAGTTTGAGGCAGCTACAAGATGTAAGAGTAGGTTTGACCATTGCGGGCTGCTCCAGTCCATCGTTACCAACGTAGCTACTACCAATATTACAATTGGAGGCCAGGTTGTGTATTCGAGTTTCCAGTTTGCAAGGATAGCTATACCAAATCCGATTTCGGCAAGGATTAAAATCCAGGCAAAAAACATTGGTAAAGGGAATCCCATTCCGGCTAACATACCCGTGACTCCGCTTGGTTTAAAGACGAATAGCTTTAGTATACCCGGAACAAGCATCAAAAGACCTAACAATATTCGGTTGACTAATTTAACACACATTTTTTTATTCCTCCTTTCACCGTTTAGCGTTTATATTGTATTTTAAACGCAAGAATAACACCGAGAACGGTGAATGTAAGTATAATCCAGCCCATGAGTGTGCTTACCATTTCAGGGATGAACGGGACGATGAGCGTCTTACCTATAAGGGCAAGACTTATGCTTAAAGCAAGAGCAAATCCGACTATCCATCCAGAATAATTGAGAATCTTTTCAGCAACTGCGTTTCCTGTATGCATGTATCTCTTGTAGGCAGGAATTGTTTATAAACTTAGTGCATGGTTTGCATTTCTCGCACTGCTTCAAGCACGCGCGTGTCAGGAGAGAGCACATATACGTGATCTGTGGGCGTACGGAGTGCCCGGTATATACGTTGAAGAAATTCTCGCCGTGCTTTGTCCCTATAACATTCCCAGAAATAATTGGGATGGGTGCGTTGAAGAATTTTCCAGAATATATCTCGAGGATTAGGATTGGGATATTTGGTGAATATGATTGCATTACACATGTCTCCGGGGAAGTCGACTCCTCGAGAACATTTTGTTGTTACGAGCATATCATTCAGTCGTGATTTGAACAGTGAGATGAGTCTTCCGTTTTTATCGTTTGCTTGTAGTTCGCGTAATTGTTCTTTCGACATGACGTGTTGTACGTTATGAGTATAGGTCTCTTCTATAGAAGGAAGATCTTCAAAGGCGTTCACATGTACCAATGTAGGTCGGGGTGCCTTTGCCCAGCACGCACCGAGCGCTTGTACGTATTGTTCTCTTGAATTCTTTTTTGATTCAAAATTCGAATACTTGCAATCAAACTCTTTTCCGGTGCGTATAATTTCTATGGTGCCTGGCGCTTTACTTTCTGCTTCTATAATCGTAGGATTTTGTATGCCAAATACATCACGTAGAACTTCAGGGCTATGTAATGTGCCTGACATAAGTACGAGGGCTTTGTTTTTCTTTACTATATCTGCAAATCGTTTCGAGATGTTTGTAGTTATAATATCAACTACGAGGTCATTATCATATTTTCTATAGGTTAAGAAGGTCTCATCAAGAAATCCTCCGAAACTACGCGCTACTTCAAGGGCTTGGGCAATATACGTTGCCTCATCAACACGAGCTTCGTCTTCTATGTCGGGACTTTCGAGCAATCGGGTGAGGATGGTTGAGACGTTTGTATCATTTATGGGGACTATGAGTTGGTCGTTTATTCCTAGGGCTGCTATTTTTCTTTCTTCGTTTCTGATGGCGTCTTTTATTGTATCAAGCGCTTCTTGCGTCTGTTCATGTAAGGGGGTAATGCCTCCGAGCGTAAGTGCAAGGCGAGAGAGGTTGAGCGATTGTTGTTCGGAGAGGTTATCAAGGAATTCATCTGCTTCGTCAATTATCTCTACGTCCGTTGCAGGCTTTTTGTTGTTTAATGTTTCAATCTTGTATTTTGCCGCATTGAACATTATAACGTCTGCATCAAGATAGGCTGCATATTGATCATAATATCCGCACCCTTGTTTTCGTTGATAAAAAATGAATTCTGTTTTATCAAGGCCGACATATCGTCGTTTCTTTGCGTCAGGCATGTCGAGTTCAAATTGAGCGGGCAAGATGGGGCTCCAATACGGATTGGCAGGTGCGATTGAGATACGTTTTATATGTTTTAATGAGGGGGCTGATTTGTTTTTTATGTAAGGATTTTTTTCATAATATTCTTGAATGAACGGCCAGTTTCGATCGTTCAGTTTAATAGTATCGGGCAAGGTAGGGTCTGCACAGGTGAGTCCTGGTTTTATTATAGAGTCGTGATTTTCACGTCCTGTTATCATGGCTATCTTGAGTTTTTGCCCATTTGCCTTGAGTACATACTTTCGACTCATGTAATCTTCTTCGTATTGTTTCTGAAGGGCTTTAACGGGCACAACGATGGACGCACGTCCGAGTTTACGTGCAATGTTTAATGCAATGGCTGACTTTCCGGTTCCACATACACCGTGAATGAAGACAATTTTTGAGCCGTTCTTTATTGCGTTCACTACTTCTTCTACTACGTCTTCCTGCGTTTTGCCGTTTGAGAATTGTAAGGGTGCAAGCTCTTTATCGTTTTCATACAGAGACCATCCTTTTTCTTGGGCTTTAATAGGTTCTATGCTCTTTGAAGGTTTATTTTTCATTTCGAGAGCGCTTACCAGCGCGCCAAAATTCTCTACGACCTCTTTTTGTGCCATGGCAGAGGTTTCTGGGGTAGGAGGTAATTAAAGGTTAGCTTCTATTTTCGAGTGTGTGCTAGCCAAATAGCGAAGGCAGTTGGAAGTGCAAAACCTGCGTAGAGGAACTCGGTTATCAATTCTTTTTGCCTCTCGTCTTTCTTTAGTCTATACTTTGGATTTTTCTGAATCGTAGCAAGTTTTTCTCGTGTTGCGATTGTCTCGTCTCCCCAGGTCTTTATCTTTAATTGAGTCTCAGGAGTGAGCTCTCCGTTATTGTTATAAATTGTTTCGTAAGATACTCCTTGAGAAAGCCCCGCTTCTAATCTGGATAGTTCTCTTTCTAGCCGGTCTCCCTCTCTCACGAGGGCATAGTTGGGGTTTGCGATTGTGTACCATGCGAGACCTAATGCTCCCATGCCCGTAAGACTCAAGAAACCTATTGCTAGTTTTGATTTACTATTAGATGCCATCACCAATTACAACGGTACATATGGGAATCGCAGCGAGGTTCGTTACCTTGCCAGTTGTAATAATCCCCGTTGTAGAAATAACGAGGGTGGTAGTAGTAATCGTTGTAGTTTGTTCTGTAGATAGTGCGTCTGTAGCTGTCATCCCAGTCATAGCCCATGTGTCGGGGTTGTGTTTGAATAACACGGTAGGTTCGTGAATATCCTTGGTATTGTCCGTTTTGCCAGTAGTCGAGTGCTCGGTTACGTGCATCGTATCCTCGGGTGTCTTTGACTTTGGTATAGGTCGTGACTTCTCCCCAAGGGGTTCGTTGAGCTTTCTTTTCATAGAAGCTGTATCCAGAATCGTCATAGGTCTCTTTGACGGCGTATTCTTTCTTGTAGTCATCGCCGTAGTAGGTATAAGCAGAGGCCATACCTGCAAGTAGTAAGACTGCAAAGAGAGGTACGATAAGTTTGAGGAATGATTTGTTCATGGTTAGGTGTGACTGTTTATCTATATAAATCTATCTGTTGTTATGCCTTAAGAATGACACAAGCTAGGTTTAAATAGGGTTTTTTCATGTTCTCGTCCCATGACACACCATCATCCTCATGCAGAATACAGCCATAGACACTACTCTAGTTTGAAAGGGCATGATCTTAGTGAGACGAGTGCCCAGGGCCATTATATCTCGACGCGCAACCTTCCTCCCTATGCTACTCGGCTTCTTTCCGGACTTATCGCTGCTCGAGCTGTTCTCGGTGAGATTCAAGAACCCCATCCTCAACCGCATGAGCAGGTTCATCATTTACGAACTGAAGACGATCGGGCCTGTGTTCTTGGTTTGCTTGAGAACAAGCCTTTCTGGGCAGACGTAGAAACGCTCGATTGTCTATGAGATCCCCTCTTTGTCGTCCGGCTCTCTTTATGCCTGATATTCATACTCGATTAAATGTAGCACGTTTTTCAGAGCGAGGTAATTGCGTGAGTACTGCGTTTTATCTTGTAGGATTGATTGATAACCATGAGGCAAGTATTGACACTCTGGCAGAAGCAGAGGTTATTGGGGCTTTGTTAAGTCGATGTCGTCTTTCAGATGTTCCTCTTCCGGGTTGTCTTATTGCCTGGCACTATCCTCGTGATTCTCAAAACAGAATTGCTCATCTTGGGTTGGTCAGTACTATGGCTCCTCTTCTTGTAACTCATCGTCCTGGATTTTATCGTCCGCTTGAAGAATCGGTGCCTCTCGAAGCTATTGACCTTACTTGTTCTGATTATCCTCTGTGCGAAAAACGTTATTACACTCCTCCTCAACGAACGTGACAAGACTTATTGATTGTATACAGTACGAAGAATTTCATGCGCTTCTCCGGTGCAATAGGTGTCGTCTGCGCCAACGGTTCCCATCAAATCAGGGAAGTTAAGTGTAGGAAGCATGCTCGTAGGGATGTTACATACTAGTTCTTTATTTTCTAGAGAAGATAACGCAGGCAGTCGGATAAATCGTATGGTGTAGGTGCAGGTATCTGAGTGAACTCCACTAATATCCACAATGTATTCTCCTGAACCAAAGTCAATATCAATCGTTGAGTCTTTACATTCTCGCATGTTGGTGTTATAGAGCACAAAACAATCTCGGTCTGATAAAGCGCAGGTTACGGTTGGAGTGTTTGGAGTTACGTCAGCACCTGACTTCGTTCCAGGTGTCGTGTCTGTTCCCGTATTGGTGCTTTCTTGAGATGAACCTGATAGTGCCCAGAGGACGACAATAAGGATGATTATGCCTCCTCCAATGCCCATACCTATTTTTTTATCCATTTAATATGCGAGTGTCTTTTCTATTTAAACGTGCCCTCGAAGATTTTATAAGTCATAGGATGTAAGAGGTATGATGAATCTTTCTCACGGAATCAAACAGGTTGAAGGGGGATGGAGAGACCTTAAGAGCATTATGCGCATGATTTCAAGTTTAATCGCAAGCATTGCTTTGATTGTTATTGGATATACGTATGATAAAATCTGGCTTTTGCTTGGAGGGATTGCTCTCTTTATTTTGTTCGTGGTCTTTATCGTTTTGAAGGTACGAAAGACAAGTACACGTGTTGCGAAGCTTGCGCGCATTTAAATAAAAGTTTTTCTTTAGTGTTTGATGAATAAATTTATCGTTTATGGAGGGATTGCGCTTGTCGTAGTTGTTTCCATCGCTCTCTTTTCTGGTCTTCAGGGGTCGGGGGAGCAAATCTCGAATAAATCATCTTCGGGAACTCTTCCAGGGCAGACAGCTCTCGCAGGAGAACTTTCGCTCGATGAGGTTAAACGTCAGGCACTCGAGGAGAGCGCACGTGCAGAGTACTATGAGTTTGCTATTACGCAACATACAGATCAGATATTAAGTGGGGCTCAAAGCGATCGTGCTATGACGAGCACTCTTGATATGACTCTCAGGGGACACGTTAATCGTGTTTTGCCGAGCTCCTTTCAAGAATTTGAACTTATAACGGTCCCTCAGATAGAATATCCTTATTCCTCTACGTTGAACTTAGAACTTGATGGTTCAGGGGACACGATGCGCGTTACGGGATACATGCCTGAAGGTAGTGTGCAGGAACTACCTTTTAACGCCGATGTGTTCGCCTCTATGGATTATTTGAGCACTGCCTCTATTCTTCTT